>CAYNDC010000065.1:0-4238 GCA_964396085.1 uncultured Clostridium sp.
CGGTGAGGCGGCTCACGGGGATGCCGGTCCAGGCGTTGACGACCTCCGCGATGTCATCTGCGGTGACGATGGACTCGCGGTCGTCCCGCTCGCGCTCCCAGTCGGCCTTAATGAGCTCGATTTTCGCGCGCAGCCGCTGCTCCTCATCGCGCATGGCCGCGGCGCGCTCGTAGTTCTGGTTGTTGACGGCCTCCTCTTTCTCGTTGAGGAGGGAGTCGAGCCTCGAGCGCAGTTCGGTGACATCCGGCGGCGTGTTGTAGGCGTGAAGACGCACGCGGCTGGCCGCCTCATCCATGAGGTCAATCGCCTTGTCGGGCAGGAAACGGTCTGAGATATAGCGGCTGCCAAGGTCCACACTCGCGCGGATGGCCTCGTCCGTGATGCGTGCCTTATGGTGCGCCTCGTATTTATCGCGCAGGCCAAAGAGGATCGCCTCGGCCTCTTTTTTTGAGGGTTCGCCGATGTTCACCGGCTGGAAGCGGCGCTCGAATGCCGCGTCCCGCTCGATGTGGCGACGGTAATCCTCGGGCGTCGTCGCGCCGATGACCTGGATATCCCCGCGTGTGAGGGCGGGTTTTAAGATGTTGGCGGCATCGATGCTGCCCTCGGACGCGCCGGCGCCGATGATGGTGTGCAGCTCGTCGATAAAAAGGATCGTGCGCCCCTGCTCGCGCAGTTCCGCGATCGCGCCTGTGATGCGTTCCTCAAACTCGCCCCGGTATTTGGCGCCGGCGAGCATCGCGCCAAGGTCGAGGCTTAAGATGCGCTTCTCGCGGAGCAACTCCGGTATTTTGCCCGAGGCGATGCGCTGCGCAAGCCCCTCTATGACGGCGCTCTTGCCCACGCCGGGGTCGCCCAGCAGCACGGGGTTGTTCTTGGTGCGGCGGGTAAGGATTTGCAAAATGCGCTGAATCTCGGCTTCCCGGCCAATGACGGGGTCCAGCTCGCCCTCGCGGGCACGCGCGGTCAGATCCGTGCCGTAGCGCTCGAGGATGGGCGTGGCAGAAAGCTCCTGCGTATGGCGTGCGTTGGCGCCCTGCCGCGCGGTTTCCTCGCCCGTGAGTAGAGAGCGCAGCAGCGCGAGATCCGCGCCCAGGTCCTCCAATATGCGTACGGCCACAGAATCCCGTTCGCGCAAAATCGCAAGCAGAACGTGCTCGGTGCCGATGTAGCTCGTCTTTAAGGATTTCGCCTCGTAAAGGCTCAGCTCCAGTATTTTTTTTGTGCGCGGCGTGTAGCCAAAGCTATCCGTAAAATGATAGTCGCCCCGCCCCACCAACTCATCCGCGCGTTCCTGCGCGGCCGTGTCGCTGATGTTGAGGGAGGCCAGCGCCTTCGCCGCCGCGCCTTCCTCCTCGCGCAGCAGACCCAGCAGCAGGTGCTCGCTGCCCACGTAGTTGTGGCCCATATCGCGGGCGGCTTCCTGCGCGAGGGCGAGCGCTCTTTGCGCGCCCTGTGTGCATCGCTCCGAAAAGCCCATGTCCATTTGCTCCTTTCGCCCTTCCGGCTGCCTTGTTTCTATTTTATCCCAAAGCGCGTTGTGAGGCAATGCCGCGGATAAAATGGGTGAAAATCACGCGCCGGCGTGGTATCATATCATAGGTCCGTCCAGAGAGCCGGCGGCATACTATATGAAAAGTATGTATGACAATCAATGAACGGGAGATATCAGGATGATTTATTTGGATAACAGCGCCACCACGCGCACGCTCGATGCGGCGGCGGAGGCAGCGCGCCAATATATGCTGCAAAGCTTTTTCAACCCCGCCTCGGCCTACGCCCCGGCGGTGGAAACAGAACGTGCGCTCGAAGGCGCCCGCGCGCGGCTCGCGGGGGCGCTGCGTGCGCGGCCGGATGAGATCGTTTATACATCCGGCGGCACGGAGAGCAACAACATGGCAATTGCAGGCACGCTTGGCGCTAGGCGGTACAAGGGCCGGCTCATCGTGGGCGCGGTAGAGCATCCCTCGGTCTACGAGGTCGTGCGCGCGCAAGCCAAGCAGGGCTACGAGGTGGTAGAGGCGCCCGTCACAGCCGCGGGCGCGGTAGATGGCGATGCATTGGCCGCCCTCCTCACGCCCGATACGCTGTTGGTGAGCGTCATGCATGTCAACAACGAGGTTGGCGCGGTCAACGACCTTGCATCGCTCTCCCGCATCGTCAAGGCCGCAGCGCCGGAGGCGGTCTTTCACGCGGACGGCGTGCAGGGCTTCTTAAAGACGCCCTTCGAGGCGAAAAACTGCGATCTCTATACCATCAGCGGCCACAAGTTCCATGCGCCCAAGGGCGTGGGCGCGCTGTATATCAAAAATGGGATGCGCTTTGCGGGCGGCCAGTCGGGGGGCGGACAGGAACGAGGCCTGCGCTCGGGCACGCTCAACACGCCGGGCATCATGGGCATGGATGCCGCCATCGTGGATTATCTTTCGCACCTGGAGCAATACCGCGCTCATATGATGGCGCTCAAGCTCAGGCTTGCAAATAATCTTTTGACCATACGCGATGCCGTCCTCAACGGGCCGCAGCCGATAGAAGGCGCGCCGCACATCCTCAACATCTCCTTCCCAGGCGTGCGGGGAGAGGTGTTGTTGCACGCGCTCGAGGCGAAGGGGATTTATGTTTCGACCGGTTCCGCATGCTCCGCGCATAAAAAGGGCGGCAACCGCATCCTCGGGGCGATGGGTGTATCCGGCGCACGGCAGGAGGGGGCGCTGCGCTTTAGCCTGTGCCCGCATAACACGCCGGAGGAAATGGACGCTGCGGCTGCGGCTGTTGCCGAGCAGGTCGCATTTCTTCGCAGATATAAGAGAAGATAACAAGAAAACATCAAGGGAGTATGAGTTTGGAACAGATATTGCTCGTGCGCTACGGCGAAATCCATCTTAAGGGTCTCAATCGACCATTCTTCGCGCGCAAGTTGATGGAAAACATCAAGCGCGCGCTCGAGGGGCTCCATGCCACAGCGCGCTTCGATCAGGGACGGATCTTCGTTGCGGGCGTTGCCGAGGAGGAGATTGACGAGGCATGCGCGCGGCTTTCACGCGTGTTCGGCGTGCATTCGATCAGCCCCGCGCGCGCGGTTGAAAAGGAATGGGGTGCCATCGTCGACGCCGCTGTCGAGGCTGCCCGTGAGGAGATGGCGACGGGGAAGCGCACCTTCAAGTGCTTCTGCCGCCGGGCGGACAAGCTCTTCCCGATGAATTCGGATCAGATCAACCACGAGCTTGGGCACGAGATCCTCGAGCGCTTCCCGGAGCTTAGTGTGGATGTGCACGAGCCTGAGATCAAGCTCTGCGTCGAGGTGCGCGAAAAGGCGTTCATTTACGCGCGTGAAATCATGGGCGCGGGCGGCATGCCCACGGGCACAGCGGGTCGCGTGGCGCTGCTCATCTCCGGTGGGATCGACAGCCCCGTCGCAGGCTACATGCTTGCGCGCCGCGGGCTGGAGCTTTCGGCCGTGCATTTTTACAGCTATCCGTATACCAGCGAGCGTGCGCGGGATAAGGTTGTAGCCCTGGCGGGACTTATCGCGCGCTACGCGGGGCCTGTGCGCCTGCACCTGGTGCCGTTCACCGAAATTCAGCTGGCTATCTACGAAAAATGTCCGCCCAAGGAAACCACGCTCATCATGCGCAGGCTTATGATGAAAATCGCGGAGGATATTGCCAATGGGGACGGCGCACGCGCCCTCGTCACGGGCGAAGCTTTGGGCCAGGTTGCCAGCCAAACCCTCGAGGGCCTGTGCGTGAGCGACGATGCGGTCAAGATGCCGGTCTTCCGCCCGCTGATCGGCTTTGATAAAGAGGATATCGTGGCGATCGCCAAGAGAATCGGCACGTTTGAAACTTCCATTTTGCCCTATGAGGATTGCTGCACGGTGTTTGTGCCCTCACATCCGGTCACGCGCCCCAAACTCGCGGAGTTACAGGCGAGCGAGGCCATGGTCGACTTCTCGGGCATGATTGAAAAAGCGCTGGCGGATACGGAGCTTCTCACCATCAATTAACCTTTTATTCACAGGTTCATTCACCGCCAGTGTGATATAATTCCCATTAAGAATAATCTGGGAAGGAGGCGTTCGCATGAAAAAAATCGCTGTAGCGGCGCTCGCTGCGCTGTTGCTGCTCACCGCCTGTGCCGCGCCCGGCGCGATTCCCGCAGCGACGGTGGAACAGCAGACGCCCGCGCCGGAGGAAACCCGCGCTCCGCAAACGACGGCGGATGTGCAGAGCCTCGCG
>CAYNDC010000065.1:4248-7681 GCA_964396085.1 uncultured Clostridium sp.
AAAAAACCTATGGTGAGGAAAACGCCCTCATTTACCCCGCGGTGGATGCCGAGGGGTACAGCGCGCTCAACGACGCCATTTTGAACAAGATAACCGCGGCGCTCGGCCGGATCGACGCGCCTGTCTACACATATTTCAACGTAAAGTGCAACGAGGGGGGCATCCTTTCTTTGCTGGTCAGTTATTTTGATATGGCAACGCGCGAGCTCTGCCTCGAGCTCCCCATGACATTTGACGTCCTCACGGGCGAGGAGCTTGCCATCGAGGATTGCTTCGACCCCGAGAACGAAAGCTGGCGCTCGATCATCCCGGATGCCGTGCGCGCGCAGGCAAAAAGCGCGGGCATGGTGCTTTTGTCGGATATTCTTCCCATTGAGGACGGGCAGTTTTTCTATCTGACTGGCCGCTCTCTGGTCATCCTTTACCGCCCATATGAGATCACGACCTATGGCGCCGGCTGGCCGGAGTTCGCCGTGAGCTACGACTTGCTCCTGGCCTGCTTTGGCGAGGGCGCGGCCGTCAACCGGCTGCTCGCCGCGGGAGGCGCGGGGGATCGGGCGGCGGATAGGCGGGTGGAGGGATGAGGTGCGCGTGCAGGCTCTGCGGCACGTACATGGTGCAGGTGGAGCACGGGCTTGATAGCGGCTGCAAATGCCCTGAATGCGGCTTTGAGTGCCGGGATTGCATGGGCAGCATCCAGCCGCCCATGGGCGTTGAAGCGCTTCGCCTGCGCGCACAGCGACTCTTTGCTGAAAACGGGGAGGAAGAAGAATGAAACCTGCAAAAAATAAGCCGGGGCTGTCGCCAATGGATGCGGCGCTTCGTTATTTGGCCGCCAAACCGCGCACCGTGCGCGAGGTGGAGGAGCGGCTCGATTCGCTCGACTTCGGCGAAGGGGATGTGTATCAGGTCGTGGCGCGCCTTCTGGAACTCGGCCTATTAAACGACGAGGCTTTCGCCTTCGATTTTGTGTCAACCCGCCTGGCAACAAAGCCTTTGAGCCGCCGGAAACTGCGCGAGCAACTCTTTGCGCGCAAGGTTCCCGGGGATATTGCGGATGCGGCCATGGCATCTCTTGATGATGCAGTGGAGGCCGCCAATGCTCTCATAATCGCCAAAAAATTCAAGCGGCAGTTCGAAACGCTTGACGGGGAGGAGCAAAAGCAGCGCGTCATGCTGCGGTTCGTCGGCCGCGGCTTCGCTTACGAGGCGTCAAAGGCTGCCATCGAGGCGCTCTTTGGGGATGCGGACGGCCTTTCAGCAATCCAGGCAAGCGGAGAGGACGCGGATGATGACGATTGATGCGGATGCCCTGACGCGGCATTTGACGACGCAATTCCTCGGCCGAGCCATCGTGTTTTATGAGGAGGTCGATTCCACCAACCTGAGCGCCAAGGCTCTTGGCCGCGCGGGCGCAGAGCATGGCACGCTCGTGCTGACGCAGCGCCAGAGTGCCGGGCGGGGCAGGCGGGGGCGAAGCTGGCTCTCCCAAGAGGGTGCGCTGTGCTTCTCGCTCGTGCTCAGGCCGGAGTTTTCCCTCGCGCTTGCCCCGCGCTATGTGGTGGCGCTCGCCGTGGGGGTTTGCCGCGCGCTTCGTGCCTTCGGGGCGGATGCAGGCATCAAGTGGCCTAACGACGTGATGGCAGGCGGCAAAAAGCTTTCGGGCATCCTCATGGAGGCGGATGCTTCGGGTTTCGTTGTAGCGGGCGTCGGCGTCAACGTCAACCAAAGCGATTTTCCGGCGCCGATCGCCGAGATTGCAAGCTCGCTGTATTGTGAAACGGGCGTCGGGCAGGATATCAACGCCTTTGCCGCTGCCGTCCTCATCGAATGCGAACCTCTCCTGTGCGCCTGCCAAAGCGAAGCGGGCTTTGCGGGGGTTCTTACGGATTACCGCGCGCTATCCCTCACGCTGGGGCAACGCGTGCGCGTTATAGAGACGGCAGGGGAATATTTCGGCACGGCTGTCGACCTCGATGCGCTTGGCATGCTCGAGGTCATAGGCGATGACGGCATACGCAAAGTCGTAGGCGCGGGAGATGTGTCGATTCGGGGGATATAGGCGTGGATTTTCTCCGTGCAGCGTGCTAAAATAAAGTTCATGGATGCCCCAATACTCACAAAAGAAGACATTGCGCTCTTGCTCCCGCCAAGGCCGCGGGATTCTTCCAAGCGCGATTATGGCAAAGCGCTTTTAATCGCGGGAAGCTCCGGGCTATCGGGCGCGGCGGTGATGGCCGCCTGTGCCGCCTTGCGAGCGGGTGCGGGCACGCTGCGCGCCATCGTGCCGGAGTCTGCCGCCGGCGCGTTTTTTGCGTTGCCGGAGGCCATGTGCTTGCGCTATCCCGCGGTGGACTGGGACGAACATGCCGCGGCTTTCGCTTGGCCGTATATCGAGGAGGCGACGGCACTCGCCATCGGGCCGGGCCTCGGACGCGGCGCAGGACGCGAGGCGCTGCTCGCGGCAGTGCTTGCCGCGCACAAGCCCACAGTCATCGATGCGGACGGGCTCTATGCGCTGGCGAAAAGCATCGATAAGCGCGCCGCGCTCCACGCAGAGGTCGTCTTGACGCCGCATCTGAAGGAAATGGAGCGCTTAACGGGCATCCCTGCGGCGCAGATCGCCGTGCAGCAGGAGGAAATCGCCGTGCGCTTTGCGTCCGAGTGGGGTTGCGTGGTGCTTCTGAAGGACTTTGAGAGCGTCATTGCCGCGCCGGATGGCCGCGTCAGGCGAAACCGAACCGGCAACCCCGGCCTGGCTAAAGGCGGAAGCGGGGATGTGCTCGCAGGCCTTGTGCTGGCGTTGCTCGCGCAGGGGCTTCCCGCGTTTGATGCCGCGTGCGCCGGGGCATACCTGCTCGGTGCGGGTGCGGACAAGGCAGTCATGATCCTTCGCGAGCGCATGCTCCTCGCGCGGGATGTGGTGGAAGGCGTCGAAAAAACGCTCGATTGGTTTGATACTGAAAATCATCAAGAAAAAGATAGATAAACGGAGGAGTATATGCTGGTATTGAAGAACGGATTGATCCTGACGCCCGCGGGGGAGTGGATCCCAAGCGACGTCGCGCTCGAAAGCGGAAAAATCGCCGCGGTGGGCGTAGGCCTTGCGCATGAGGGGGCAGATGTGCGCGATGTTGCGGGCCTCTACGTCATGCCGGGCATGGTGGACGCGCACTGCCACATCGGCATGTGGGAGGATCACATCGGCGCGGTCGGCGCGGACGGGAACGAGATCACCAATCCCGTTACGCCGGAGTTGCGCGCAATCGATGCCATCAATCCGTTTGACCGCGGCTTTGAAGAGGCTTGTGCAGCAGGCGTGACGACCTGCGTCACCGGCCCCGGAAGCGCGAACGTCATCGGCGGCCAGTTCGTGGCGATGAAAACATACGGCGACTCGGTGGAGGGGATGACGCTGCGCTTCCCCGTCGCC
>CAYNDC010000066.1:0-7637 GCA_964396085.1 uncultured Clostridium sp.
CTTCGAGGCGGAGTAGACCGACGCGCCCGCCTCGTTGACGATCATGTAGCTGACGCCCGGCGTTTTCATAATCATTTCCGCCGTCATCGCCTCGGTCTCGCGCGAGGCCGTGCCGTTGCCAATGGCGATATGTACGACGCCGTGTTTGTGGATCAGCGCTTCGAGCGCTAGGATGGCTTCCTGCTTTTGCTTTTCCCCAAAGGTAGGGTAGACGACGGCGGTGTCGAGCACCTTGCCGGTCGCATCCACCACGGCCACCTTGCAGCCGTTGCGGTAGCCCGGATCGAGTCCCATCGTTACGCGGCCGCGCACCGGCGGCTGCATGAGCAGGGGCTTGAGGTTGAGGGCGAAGTTGTGGATCGCGCCGTCCGCTGCAGTTTCCGTAAGCGCCGCGAATATTTCCCGCTCCAGAGAGGGCCAAAGCAGCCGGTCGAAGCCGTCCTCGGCAGCAGCGCGCACGAACTCCGTCGCGCTCGAGCCGGGCTTCACCGTATCCGCAAAGACGGCTGCCAGCGCGGCCGCGCGGTCCAACTCAATGCCGGTTTTGAGGAAACCCTCCTTCTCGCCGCGGTTGATGGCTAGCACCTGGTGGCCTTGCAGGCGCGCAAGCGGCTGCGCGAAGTTGTAATAGAGATTATAGACCGAGTCCTCCTGCTTTGCTGCGGCGGCGATCATCATGCCGCGCGCGAAGGTGAGCGCGCGCAATTTCCGGCGAAGGCCCGCGTCGTCCGAGATGCGCTCGGCAAGGATATCCTTCGCGCCCGCAAGCGCATCAGCCGCGCTCAAAACGCCCTTACTGTCATCCACATACGCTTGGGCCAGCGTTTCAGGTGCGGCGAGCGTCCTGTCCTGCGCGAAGAGCGCGAGCGCGAGCGGCTCGAGGCCTTTCTCCTTGGCGATGGATGCGCGGGTGCGGCGCTTTTGCTTATAGGGTCGGTAAAGGTCTTCCACCTCGGCAAGCGTCCCCGCGGCGTCGATGGCGGATGCAAGCTCATCGGTGAGCTTGTCCTGCGCGGCGATCATGCGCTTGACCTCCTCGCGCCGCGCGCCGAGGTTTTCAAGGTAGGTGAGGCGCTCGGCAAGGTTGCGCAGCACCGTGTCGTCCATCGCGCCGTGCAGCTCCTTGCGGTAGCGCGCGATAAAGGGGATGGTGTTACCCTCCCCGATCAAGTCCACGACGTTTTTCACGTAGACTTCGTTTTGGTTGAGTTCGCGGGCAAGAATCGATATGATTTGCTTTTTGCTATCCATGCTAAGTCCTCCCGTATGCGGCGGTTCGTCTATTTTACCACAGCGCCGTGCGCTTGCAAACGGGAAGGGGAAAACGAAAAAACGGGAAGAATCCCGCATCAAAAACAGCAACACCCAGTTTGCGCGGGATTGCCTTATAGCGTTTCGCCGCCGTTGCAGCCGTTGTAGTACACGGTGCTCCCCGCCGCGACAGAGCGCGTGAGCCACACGTTGCCGCCGATGACCGCGCCCGCGCCGATTTTTGTCTGCCCGCCCAAAATGGTTGCGCCGGCGTAGATGACCACAGAATCGCCGATGTCCGGGTGCCGCTTGATGCCCTTGATGGGGTTGCCCTGTTCATCCAAATCGAAGCTTTTTGCGCCCAGCGTCACGCCCTGGTAGAGCTTGACATGTTCGCCGATGGTGCAGGTTTCGCCGATGACGACCCCGATGCGCGCGCCCGGGTGGATGTCGATGCCCGTGAGCTGGTGTGCGTGCTCGGTCATCATGCGCGGAATCAGGGGAAGCCCCAGCTCATAGAGCCGGTGCGCGAGGCGGTAGACGCTGATGGCCTCGAACGCGGGATACGCGAGAATGATTTCATCCTTCGAGTGCGCGGCAGGGTCGCCCTCGTAGGCTGCGAGGATGTCTGTTTCGAGGGTTTGCGCGATGGCGGGCAGGCTCTGGATGAAGTCGGCGACGAGCGCATCCGCCCCGTCCTCGCCCGGCGCGGCGGCGCAAATCAACTCCCTAAGCACCAAAGCCGCCTGGTTGAGATAATTGCTAATAACCGCCTGCGGGTTCGCGCAGCTCGCGTCCGAGCCGAAAATGCGCGGATACATGGCGCTGCGCAAAAGCTGAATCAACCGCGCGACCCGTTCCTTGAGCCCGGGGCGGTTGATCGAGCCCTCCCCGAGGGAGGCGTGGATAAGCGCGAGCTGCTTGGCCGCGCCGTATATGCTGCCCGCGAGTTGATCCGCAGTGTTGTTGACGTCGAATTCCATCGGCATAAACTCCATTCCCTACTAAATTACTAAGAATTATAGACCAATCAACAAATGAAGTCAATCGTTGAATGGCCCATGTTTATTTGGTATGAAACGAAGGGGCGTTTTGTGCCACGCAATCGCGGCGAACGCGCTTTTGCTTATTGTGCGAACATCGGGGAGGAGAGGTAGCGCTCCCCCGTATCGGGCAGGATGACAAGGATACTCTTGCCCACGTTCTCCGGGCGTTTGGCGAGCTCCATCGCTGCCCACGCCGCAGCGCCGGAGGAAATGCCCACGAGCACGCCCTCGCGCCGGCCGATCTCGCGGCCCGTTTCAAACGCATCCTCGTGGGTGACGGCGATGATTTCATCTACCACGCCGGTGTCGAGCACCTCCGGCACAAAGCCTGCGCCGATGCCCTGAAGCTGGTGTGCGCCGGCTATGCCCGAGGAAAGCACGGGGGATGCGGCGGGTTCCACCGCAACGATTCGGATGTTCGGGTTTTTCGCCTTGAGGAACGAGCCAACGCCCGTGATCGTGCCGCCCGAACCGACCCCTGCCACGAAAATGTCGATGTTGCCATCCGTATCCTCCCAGATTTCGGGGCCTGTGGTTTGGCGGTGCGCCTCGGGGTTCGCGGGGTTTACGAATTGACCGGGGATTATGCTGCCGGGGATTTCGCGCTTCAACTCCTCGGCCCTGGCAATGGCGCCCTTCATGCCCTTGGCCCCCTCGGTGAGCACTAGCTCGGCCCCATAGGCCGCGATGAGCCGGCGCCGCTCGATGGACATCGTGTCCGGCATCACGATGATGGCGCGGTAACCGCGTGCTGCGGCGAGCGCCGCAAGGCCGATGCCCGTGTTGCCGGAGGTCGGCTCGATGATGACACAACCTTCCCGCAAGAGGCCTTTTTCTTCCGCGTCGTCGATCATTGCCTTGGCGATGCGGTCTTTCACGCTGCCGGCGGGGTTGAAAGATTCGAGCTTGGCAATCAGCCTCGCGCCAAGCTTGTGCGCCTTCTCCATGCGCACAAGCTCGAGGAGCGGCGTTTTGCCGATGAGTTCGTCCGCACAGGTATAAATCCTTGCCATGCTTTCTTCTCCTTTGCCCGGAGCAACACCGCACAAGCCGCGGGCGCGTCTCTTGCTGCTCTTGTTGCGAATAAGCTGCGTCGAACGCCCTGCAATTCCGCCGCTGCCGCTGAGCAGTTCACAGCATCCTTCGCGCAGGGCACGACCCTTAGTGCGCGGTATTTCCCTTGTATGATGTCATTATAAAAATGTTCTCGCATAAAATCAAGTTGACAGGGCGAGAGGCTGCCGCTATAATAGGCCGTAATTGATAAAGCGATCAACGGGGAAAGGGGACGCGTCCAATGTTCAAGGCGAAAAAGACGGCGAAAGTCGCAGCTATGATGATGCGCGGGAACATGTGCACGATGATGCGCATGTTCGGCTTTGCTTTGGACCGCGGTTCGTCTTGCAGCGAAACCTGATTTCCCCTCTGTGATAGGAGCGGGCTTTCCGGGCAGGAGACGACGGGTCTCCTGCCCTGATTTTTTATTTGGAGATTACACATGATCGAAATTCGCAACCTCAACAAAACCTTTCGCGCCCCCTCGGGCGATATTGCGGCGCTCACGGATGTTAACCTCACGATCGGCGACGGCGAAATTTTCGGCATCATCGGCCTCTCGGGCGCGGGGAAGAGCACGCTGGTGCGCTGCCTCAACCTGCTCGAGCGGCCGACCTCCGGCCAGGTCGTCATCGACGAGAGGGAGCTGACAGCCCTTTCAAAAAAGGAACTGCTGGAAGTTCGTCGCAACATCGGAATGATCTTCCAAAGCTTCAATTTGCTCGAGCAGCGCACGGCATTGGGGAACATCCTCTTTCCGCTCGAGGTCGCGGGCGTGAGCAAGAACAAGGCGCGTGCGCGCGCCGCGGAGTTGCTCGATCTTGTGGGGCTTCGCGAGCGCGCCTCGGCGTATCCCTCGCAGCTCTCGGGCGGTCAAAAGCAGCGCGTGGCCATCGCGCGCGCGCTTGCCACAAAGCCGAAATACCTTTTGTGTGATGAGGCGACGAGTGCGCTGGACCCGAACACCACCCGCTCCATCCTCGAACTGCTGCGCGAAATCAACAGGAACCTCGGTGTGACGATCATCGTCATCACGCATGAGATGGGCGTCATCGAGAGCATCTGCGAGCGCGTGGCCGTCATCGACAGCAGCCGCATCGCGGAGGTGGGGAGCGTCAGGGATATTTTCACCAACCCGCAATCCGACATTGCCCGCGAGCTCATCCTCCCCCGCGCCAAGGCCGTGGCGCGCGTGACGGGCGGCACCAAGCTGCGGCTCGTGTTCAACGGCGAATCCTCCGATCAGCCGATCGTCGCGAACCTCGTGCTCGAATGCCGCGCGCCGGTGAACATCCTGTTTGCCGACATGAAGGATATCGACGGGCGCAACTACGGCCACATGCTCTTGCAGTTGCCCGACGATGCGCGCCAGATCGAGCGGGTGGAAGCGTGGCTTACGGCGCACGGCATCTCATTCACGAGGGAGGCGTAAGGCGATGTTTTCTGAAATGTTCGATAAGCTTTGGGCTAACGGCCTGGTGCAGCTGGGCGTGTGGGAAACGCTTTATATGACGATTCTCTCGACGCTCTTCGCCTATTGCATCGGCTTGCCGCTGGGGATTTTGCTCAACGCCACAGACAAGGGCGGCATCCGCCCCGCGCCGGTTGTGAACCGGGTGCTGGGCATGCTGGTTAATGCGCTCAGGAGCATCCCCTTCATCATCCTCATGGTTGCGATGCTGCCCGTCGCTAAACTCATCGTCGGCACGAGCCTTGGCAACGAGGCGATGATTGTCACCCTCGTCATCGCCGCCGCACCGTATGTGGCGCGCATGGTGGAATCTTCCCTTAAGGAGGTGTCCGCAGGCGTCGTCGAGGCGGCGCAGGCGATGGGCACGCCAACGATGGGCATCGTCTTTAAGGTGCTTTTGCCGGAGGCAAAGCCGGCGCTCATTACGGGCTTCGTGATTTCCTGCGTGACGATCCTCGGCTACTCGGCGATGGCGGGCACAATCGGCGGCGGCGGCCTCGGCAAAATCGCCATCACTTACGGGTACCAGCGCTCCAACGACGACATCATCTGGGTGTGCGTAGCGCTCACGATCATCATCGTGCAGTTGATGCAGGAGCTTGGCATGCGCCTTGCGCGAAAGACCGATAAGCGCGCGCGGCCGCAGGCATAAGAATGCATCCGGCCAGAGCCGGTGGGCATAGATTTCAATAATAATTTTATGGAGGAAAATCGAAATGAAAAAGCTACTCGCAGTCTTCTTGACCCTCGTTCTCGCGCTGGCGGCCTTCACGGCCTGCGGCGATACGAACCCCCCCGCGGGTGAAACCAACCCGCCCGCGACCGAAGCCCCCGCGACCGGCGCGCCCGTATTTGATGCGGAGCATACCATCACCATCGGCGCAAGCTCCGCGCCGCACGCCGAAATCCTCGAGCAGATCAAGGCCGATCTTGCCGCCCAAGGATATGACCTCGTCATCAAGGTGTTTGACGATTATGTTCTGCCCAACCAGGCGCTCGCTGATGGCTCGCTTGACGCGAACTATTTCCAGCATACGCCCTACCTCGAGAGCTACAACGCCGCCAATGAAACCAACCTCGTGAGCGCGGGCCTCATCCATTACGAACCCTTTGGCATCTACGGCAACGGCGTCTCGGCCCTCTCCGAACTCAAGGCCGGCGCGACGATCATCCTTCCCGCGGACGACAGCAACGAAACCCGCGCGCTGCTTCTGCTTGAGCAGGAGGGCCTCATCACGCTGCCCGAGGGCGCGAACGCGGCCGACGGCATCACCACGCTTGACATTGCGGATGCCAAGGGCTACAATATCGTGACCGTGCAGGCGGATACCGTTCCGCCGCAGCTTGCCAACAGCGATGAAGGCTCTATCGCCGTCATCAACGGCAACTACGCGCTCGCAGCCGGCTTGAAGATCGATGACGCTCTCGCCATCGAGGATGCCTCGGGCGACGCGGCGCAGACCTATGCCAACATCGTGGCTGTGCGCGCGGGCGACGAGGGCAGCGCCAAAGTGCAAGCGCTCGTCGCCGCACTGCAGAGCGAAGCCGTCCGCTCGTACATCGAGACCACTTACAACGGCGCGGTCGTCGCTATCTTCTGATCATCCCTTTGATTCGTTTTGCCCCATGCGGAGCCCGTTTAACCACGCGGGCTCCGCGCCTTTTTGGGCGTTTTTCTAGACGCGCGCAGTTTTACGCCTTGGCCTGCGCATACTTATGCCAAAGGATGTGCGCCTCGCCCGCGAGCTGGGGTGCCCGATGTTGGCGGGGCTTTTCGCCGGGGCGCTGACGGTGAAAAAAGTTCCGGCCTGAGCGGCGGTTTTCGCTGTATACAGGGATGCGCGCCCTTGCATTTGACAGGCGCATTCAATATAATGTGCTTGTTACTATTCGCTCGCAGGGATGGCGGGTTGACGAAAGGAGAATACGACATGTTGATCAAGGACATTGAGGCGCTTGGCATCATTGCGCCCAAGGAGGTCTATCGCAACCTTACCCCGGCTCGGCTGGTTGAAAAGGCGCTCGTGCGCGGCGAGGGCGTGCTTTCCGACAGCGGCGCGCTGGTCGTGGATACCGGCAAGTACACCGGTCGTTCGCCGGAAGACCGGTATATCGTCGATCTACCCGAGATCCACGATGAAATCGACTGG
The DNA here is from genome assembly GCA_964396085.1 of uncultured Clostridium sp. Classification (GTDB taxonomy): domain Bacteria; phylum Bacillota; class Clostridia; order Christensenellales; family CAG-138; genus Phil1. Next base: position 6,975 of record CAYNDC010000066.1, read on the forward strand.
GGCAAGGTGAATGTACCGATCAGCGCCGAAAAATACGAGGCGATTTTCCGCCGCATGACGGCTTATCTCCAGGGGCGGGAGCTATATGTGTTCGATGGCTTCGCCGGTGCGGACACGCGCTACAGCCTTTCGGTTCGCGTAATCAACGAGCTTGCGAGCCAAAACCTGTTTATCCACCAGCTCTTAATCCGCCCCACCGAAGCGGAGCTTGACGCTTTTGTGCCGGGCTTTACCATCATCGCCGCGCCGGGCTTTAAGTGCAGCCCCGCGCTCGATGGAGTGAACAGCGAGGCGGCCATCATCGTGAACTTCGTCAAGCGCACGGTGCTCATCGCGGGCAGCCAGTACGCGGGCGAAATCAAAAAGAGCGTGTTCTCCGTGATGAACTACCTCCTGCCCAAGCAAAACGTGTTTAGCATGCACTGCTCCGCCAACATCGGCGCCGCGGGGGACAGCGCGCTGTTCTTTGGCCTCTCCGGCACGGGCAAGACCACGCTTTCCGCCGATCCCGGGCGCAAGCTCATCGGGGATGACGAGCACGGCTGGAGCGCGGATGGCATCTTCAACATCGAGGGCGGCTGCTATGCCAAGTGCATCAACCTCTCCAAGGAGAACGAGCCGCAGATCTGGAACGCGATCAAGTTCGGCTCGCTGGTCGAGAAC
>CAYNDC010000067.1:0-5316 GCA_964396085.1 uncultured Clostridium sp.
GCGAGTTCCTCACGATGGCGGCGACGCTCGTTTATATCAAATCGCGCACCCTCCTGCCGCGCCCTCCCCGCGTGGATGAGGAAGAGGAGGATCCGGAAGTCGTGCTCATGCGCCAACTGCGCGATTATAAGCGCTTTAAGGACGTGGGCGCGGGTCTTGTAGCGCTACACGAGCAAATGCGCTTTGTTTACGCGCGTCTGCCCGAGGAGTTTGCCCTCCCCCCGCAGGAGTATAACCTCTCCGACGCTACGGCAAATGAGCTTTTTGCGGCCTTTGCACAGCTGATGCGCCGCACGAACGATTTGGACGAGCAATCCATCGCACGCGCGGTTCCGGCAGATGCGTATACCGTGCGCAACCAGCTCGCGGTGATCCGCGCGATGCTTTCCCAGCGCAAAACCCTTTCCTTCGAGGAGCTTTTTGCGGCATCCGCAACGAAGCTCGAAATGATCGTCACCTTCATGGCACTGCTCGAGATGATCGCGCGCCAGGAGATTTTGCTTCGCCAAAAGACGCCTTACGGAACGATCACCCTCACGGCGTGGGAGCTGAGGGAGGATGATGAAGAATACGAATACATGGATGAGATGAACTAGGAGGCCCCTTGCACTACGACGAGCGCTTCGGCGCGATAGAATGCATGCTTTTTGTTTCGGGCGATCCCGTATCCCTGGTGCAGCTTGGGCGTGCGCTGGGCGTGACGGAGATCGAACTTAGCGGCCTGCTGCGCGCGATGGACGCGCTTTACCGGGATGAGAAGCGCGGCATCCAGCTCTATATGACAGGCGACACGGTGCAGCTCGTCTCCAACCGGGACTATGCGCCCCTGCTGCAGGAGATGATGCAGCCGGTACAGGAGAAAAGCTTCTCCCAAGCCATGCTCGAAACGCTCTCAGTCGTGGCGTACCGCCAGCCGGTAACGCGTGCGGATATTGAAAACGTGCGCGGCGTTCGCTGTGAATACGCGGTGCGGGAGCTTCTCAAAACCGGCATGATCCAGGAACTTGGGCGTAAAAATGCGTTGGGTCGGCCGATGCTTTTTGGCACGACGGACGCTTTCCTTCGCCATTTCGGCTTGCATTCCATCGCGGATCTCCCGCCTCTGGGTCCCGGGGAGGAAGAACCCGCCTTCGAGAATCCCGAATCCCAGTCTGCAGCGCTGGAGTAAATATCCTCTTGGACACGCACATTAGGGCCGTATGGCTCTTTTTTTAATTGCGCTCGCGGCGCTTCTGGTTTTGATCCTCGCACCGAAACGCGTGCGCTTCGCGCTCCTGTTCTCAGGCGGCGTTTGGATGCGCGCTTCCTTTTTTGGCATCCGCTTTACTTGGAGCTTCGCCTACGACCGCCTGCTCGCCAAAATGCTTGAAAGAAAGAAGCGATCAAAACCGCGCCGGCGCATCCTGCGCCCGAAGGATCTGCGCGCGGGTCTTTTCCTGCCCAGTCTCCATGTGCATGGTAAACTCGGCCTGGGGGATGCAGCTCATACAGCACTCCTCACAGGCGCGCTGGAGGCAGCCCTCAATACGGTCCTTTTGCCGCTTTGCAGCGAACCTGCGACGGTTCGCATCGCGCCGGACTTTGCACGAGAAATATTTTGGGTTTATCTGGAAGGAATTCTAAAAATAGTTCCAGGGAAAATTATAGCTGCAATCATCAAACGATGGGCGAGGGAGGAAATCAGAAAATGGCGCATCCGATTGAAAACATCATGGAAACGACCATGGACAAACTCAGGGAAATGGTCAATGTAAACACGATTGTAGGCGACCCCGTTCTCATCACGGGGCAGACGATGATACTGCCCGTATCCAAGGTGAGCCTGGGCTTCGTGTCCGGTGGAGGCGAGTATCAATCCTCGGGCGCAAGCGTCAAGCGTGCGGGCGAGGAGTTGGACGCGCTGATGGGCAAATATCCATTCGCGGGCGCTGCGGCAGCCGGCCTCACGCTGAACCCTACCTCGTTTTTATCGGTGAACGGCAACAAGGTGCGCGTGTTGCCCGCGCAATATAAGGACGGATTGGACCGCGCGGTGGAGTTGCTGCCCGAACTCATGGATATGCTCGAGCGCCTGCTCAGCGGTAAAGCCGGGGAAGGGGATCTGTCCCAATGAAAGGCTGTCGATCGCGCACACGCGGCGCTGTGGCGTTGGCGCTGTGCGTCATGTTGTTGTTTCCTCTTGCGCCTGTTTACGCCCGTGCCGGTACGGATGCGCCGGAAACGGGCGCGTCGGGCGCCGTATTGATCGAGGCAGGTACGCGCATGGTGCTCATGGATAAGCAAGCGCATAAAAAGCTGCCTATGGCAAGCACCACGAAGGTGATGACGGCCCTCGTCGCGCTGGAAAGCTGCCAGATTGAGGAAATGGTTGAGGTTCCCAGCGAAGCCTACGGTGCCGAAGGATCGAGCATGTACCTGCAAAAAGGGGAACAGTTGAGCATGCGGGATTTACTCTACGGGCTCATGCTCGTTTCCGGTAACGATGCAGCGATCACCATCGCCGTGCATGTAGGCGGGAGCGTTGAAGGGTTTGCAGCGATGATGAACGCGAAGGCGCGCGCGCTGGGCGCACTCAATACGAACTTCGTCACGCCAAACGGATTACCTAACGAGGCGCACTACACGACCGCGTACGACCTCGCACTCATCTGCGCGGCAGCGATGGAGCACGAAACCTTCCGTGAGATCGTGTCTACAACGTATCACCGGACAACGACGGGTCAGGTTGTGCGCTCGATGAAGAACAAAAACAAAATCCTTTGGGAGTATGAGGGCGGTAGCGGAATCAAGACCGGCTTTACGAAGAGCGCCGGCAAATGCCTTGTCTTTAGCGCAACGCGAAACGGGATGACTCTCATCGGCGTCGTACTCAACTGCCCTGCAATGTTTGAGGATGCCAAAGCAATGCTTGACTACGGCTTTGAGAACTATGAGCTTGTGAGCGTTTTAAAGCAGGGCGCGCCCGCCGCACGAATCCCCGTCGAAAACGGCATGAAAAACGCCTTGGCACTCGTTGCCAAAGAGGATATAATCATACCGATTAAGAAGGGCGAAAGCATCACCCTCGAAACCAGGGTCGAATGTCCCTCCGCCGTCGCGGCTCCTGTGATGCAGGGTGACGCCGTGGGTATGGCGTATGTGCTAAGCGGTACGCAAACGCTCGCTTCTTGCGAGCTTGTGGCTGCCCAGGACGTCGATTCGAGGAGCTATTTTGAATGGTTCAAAAAGCTAGCGCGGAGGTGGAGCGCCTAAAAACGGGAGGTTTCTCCGTGCGACTTCAGAAATACCTTGCAGATGCGGGAATCGCCTCGCGCAGAAAATGCGAGGAGCTCATTACGGCCGGCCGCGTGAGCATCAACGGACAAACGGCAACGCTCGGCCAGAGCATCAACCCAGGGGACGTGGTCGAATTCGATGGCGTGCGTGTGGAACCCGCTGGCGAACGGATGGTTTATGCATTCTACAAGCCGCAGGGCGTCGTGTGCACCTCCTCTGATCCCCAGGGCCGCGAGACGGTACAGGATTATTTTCGGGATATCCCCGTGCGCCTCTACAACATTGGCAGGCTTGATTATGATACCGAAGGACTGCTGTTGATGACCAACGATGGGGCGCTTGCCCATGCGCTGACCCACCCGAGCCGAGAAGTTCATAAAACCTATTACGTCATCTGTGACGGCAAGTTGCTGGATGAACAAATACGAACGCTGGAAGCGGGCGTTTTGCTCGAGGAGGGGATAACCGCCCCGGCGCGCGTCGAAAACGCATACCGCACCTCAAACGCCAACACATCCTTCTATTTGACGATTCACGAGGGACGCAACCGCCAGATTCGAAGGATGCTTAAGGCGGTGGATCATGAAACGCTGCTGTTAAGAAGGGTTGGGGAGGGCAGCCTCGAACTGGGCGCGCTGCGCCCGGGCGAGAAGAGAAGGCTCACCACAGCCGAAATAGATGCGCTCCAAAAGAGTTGCGGGATGATAACTTAAATTGTTTTGCAGGAAAAGAGTATTTCATGTAGAATAAAAGAAATTGGCAGGGTTTGATAGATATACCATCATCAAATCCCCGCTTATGCGTTTGACCATATCAACCGTTTTTGATCAAACAGTTCTTTAGAAAGAGGGCGATATTGCGATGCAATTGGAGCATTGGACGGTCATGTTGGCGGGCACAAACACGGTTTTAGCCGGTTTGCTCGCTCTGGCCGTACTCGTCATACTCCTTCTGGCGTTTCTTTTAAGCGAAGAAAAGAAAAAAAGAAAAGCGGAAACAGCCGTGAGCGTGCGGGAGGAGACTCCGGAACCGGCGGCCCCCGCTGCGCAGGAGGCCATCGGCGAGCGCGGGCTGTTCGACGCCGTCATCACGGCGGCGCTGGCCGAATACATGGGTCCCCAAGTTGCGGGGCTTCGGATCCGCTCGATTCGGCGCATAGGCGAACTGCAGCCCGATAAAGGCGCGTTTACCGCTGCCGTTGCGGCAGCGCTGGCCGAATACATGGGCCCTGAAACTGCGGGACTACGGATACGTTCCATCCGGCGCGCAGGCGTGAACAGGGCAGACAGAGGCGCGTTCACCGCTGTCCTCTCGGCGGCGATCGCAGCACACATGGGCGAGGACGTACAAGGCATAAGAATTTTGAGCGTGAAACAACGATAAAAGACAAAACCACACAACCGCGACAAATCGAAAAGATGAAAATAGGAGGAAGTTATGCGTAAGTTCATCGTGAACGTCAACGGGACGTCTTATGAGGTTGAGGTCGAGGAAATTTCCGGTGCGCAGGCCGCCGCACCCGCAGTGCAGCCGGCTCCCGCCCCCAAGGCGGCACCCGCACCTGCCCCTGTGGTGAGTTCCGCGCCCGCTCCGGCTCCTGCAGCCCAGGGTGGAGAGGTCGTGAGTGCGCCCATGCCCGGCAACATCCTCGATGTGAAGGTTCAGGCGGGTGATGCGGTGAAATCCGGCGACGTCCTGCTCATTCTTGAAGCCATGAAGATGGAAAACGAGATCCTCGCGCCCAAAGACGGCAGGGTTCTCTCCGTGAACGCCGCAAAGGGCGTGACCGTGAATGCCGGCGATCCGCTGTGCACCATCGGCTAAGGCCGTCAGCACGATGCCGCGCGATAATCCCATGAAAGGAGAGAAACATGTCGCATAAATTGCTCATTACCGATACCATCCTGCGCGACGCGCATCAATCCCAGGCTGCAACGCGCATGCGCACGGAGGATATGTTGCCGGCGTGCGAAATACTCGACAGCATTGGTTATTGGTCTTTGGAGTGCTGGGGCGGCGCAACATTTGATGCCTGCCTGC
>CAYNDC010000067.1:5327-7608 GCA_964396085.1 uncultured Clostridium sp.
AATGCTCTTCCGTGGACAGAACATACTGGGCTATAAACACTATGCGGACGACGTGGTCGATCAGTTCTGCCGCAAGGCGATCGAGAACGGAATTGACATCATCCGCGTGTTCGACGCGCTCAACGACGTGCGCAACCTGGAGTCCTCTATCAAGTACACCAAGAAATACGGAGGCCTGTGTGAGGCTGCCATCAGCTACACCATCAGCCCCGTCCACAACGAGGATTATTTCGTCAAGGTCGCCAAAGAACTCGTGCAGATGGGCGCGGACACGATCTGCATCAAGGATATGGCGAACCTTCTTCTGCCCTATGACGCGTACTCGCTCGTCAAACGGCTTAAGAATGAGCTGGATGTCCCCATCCACCTGCACACCCACAACACCACCGGTACCGGCGACATGACCTATCTCATGGGCGTGCAGGCGGGCGTTGATATCGTAGACTGTGCGCTCTCACCCTTGGCCAACGGAACCGCGCAGCCCGCGACCGAATCGCTCGTGGCAACCCTCAATGGCACGCCATACGACACGGGGCTGGATCTATCCAAGCTGGCCCTGGCCGCCAAGCATTTCCGCGGCGTGGCCGCGAAGCTGCAAAAAGAAGGCTTTCTCGATCCAAAGGTACTCAGCGTCGATACGAACACCCTCGTATACCAGGTGCCCGGCGGCATGCTTTCCAACCTGATCTCTCAGCTTAAGCAGGCTAACGCCGAAGATAAATATTATGACGTGCTTGCCGAGATCCCGCGTGTGCGTGAGGACTTTGGCTATCCACCGCTGGTCACACCCACAAGCCAGATCGTGGGCACGCAGGCGGTGCTCAACATCGTTTCCGGCGGGCGCTACAAGATGTTCCCCAAGGAATCCAAGGCGCTTTTGCGCGGCGAGTATGGCGCGTTGCCCGGCCATGTCAACGAGGAAGTCCGCAAACTCGCCATCGGCGACGAGGCGGTCGTCACCTGCCGTCCGGCGGATCTTCTCAAGCCGGAGCTGGATAAATACCGTGAGGAGATCAAGGACGTCATGCGCCAGGAGGAGGATGTTCTCAGTTACGCGCTTTTCCCGCAGGTCGCTCTCAAGTTCTTCGAAGCGCGCAACAACCCGACGCCTGAGCCAGTTTCGCAGGCCGTACCCACGGCCGTTGCGCCTGCCGCTCCTGCGGCTGCGGCGACCCAACAGGCACCGGTGGCGGGCGTACGCATGCTCTACGTAGAGGATGTATCCTTATAAACCAGTCAAGCGAACCAAAGGCCGCTCCGGATGATGCCGGGGCGGCTTTTTTGCAGGATGAATGGGAACATTGCAACTCCTTCATCATTGATGCATTTCGGTTGCCAATGTGGGTAAAATCTGCTAGTATGAACGATAAGATGAAATACGGAGAAATGATTCATGCGAATTCTTTTGACCAATGATGATGGCCTTTACTCGCCGGGTCTGCGGGTTCTGGCGCATGAGCTGCGACGTGAGCACGAGATTTACATCAGCGCACCGGATGCGGAGCGCAGCGGCGCAGCGCATTCTTTCACGTTTTTAAGCACGCTGCGCGCAGCAAAAAAGACCCTGGACGGGCTTGAGGATATTCCGGCTTATGCCGTGAGCGGCACGCCTGCGGATTGCGTCAAGCTCGCCATCGGCAACCTCATCCCAAAGCCGGATCTTGTGATTTCCGGCATCAATCTTGGCGCAAACCGCGGAACGGATGTGTTCTATTCCGGCACAGTAGCGGCCGCCATGGAAGCAGCCTTCAACGGCATCCGTGCGATTGCGATTTCCAACATCGCGCACCCGCCTACGGACTTTGGCGCGTGCATCCCTGCGCTCCGGCACGGCTTAAAGCTGATGGAGGCGGATAGCGAGCTTCTGCTGCTCAACATCAACGTGCCCGATACCGACGAAGCAGGTTTGAAGGGCTTTGTCATTACACCGCTTGGCCGGCACTGCTACAATCCCCAATACGAAAAGCGGATCGACCCCTTTGGGCGCGATTATTACTGGGTCTCCACCGAGCGGATGTCTAGCAGCACCCCTGAATCGGACGACGACGAACGCTGGACCAAAGCGGGATACGCGGCATTCACGCCGCTACTCACGTGCCTGTGCGATCACGACGGCATCGAGAGACTAAAAGCGATAACCCGGGAGTTTTGAGTTATGAAAAAAACGAGCGAAAGCACGGAGGACAACGACCTTCTCGCCAAACTCAACCACTCGTTTAAGAGCTTGAGCAAGGGGCAAAAGCAAATAGCATCCTTCATTCTGGATAATTACGACAAGGCG
>CAYNDC010000068.1:0-4011 GCA_964396085.1 uncultured Clostridium sp.
TCGTCACGCCGCCGTTGACGCTTTCGCCGTGGATGGTATCCGCGCGCACGCCCTCAAACTCCACCGAGCCGTTGACAGTGCTGCATGCAAGCTTCTCGAGCGAAACGCCGCGCACGGCGATGGCTCCGTTGACGCCATCGATCTCAAAGGAATGAAAGCGCACGTCGGGCACCGTGACCTCGATGCGGCCCGGCTTCCACCCCCCCATGCGAAAGAGGTTGCCCAGGCGGTGGTGCTCCTCCTCGATGCGTAGCACGCCGTTTGAGATTGAGATTGTGGGCTTCGCGCGCTCGTCCGGATAGCTGACGTCGATGCGCCACTCGTTCCCCTGCGAAACGGAGACGTTCGCGTTGACGATATCCGCCTTGATCGAGTGAAACTCGGAGGGATCGCGCTGCGCATAGTTTTGCCGCGGCTGTTCCTTGGCCGCTTCTCCCGTTTGTGCGATGATCTCCCGCGCGAGCGCCTCGGGCGAGCCGAGCGAGGCGATTACCTCGGCTGCCCGCTCGGGACCGGCGTCGTCGAAATACTCCTCGTAATAGCGCAGCGCGGCCTCGCGCTCGCCGCGCTCCACGCACAAGAGGCAGCTTTCAAGCCTGTTCATGAATTCTCGCCTGGTCATAGCGATCCCACCTTTCCAATTCTGCCAAGGTAAGCTTCAACATTTTCATAACGCACCTGCTGCGTGCTCGGCGCGGGCACCCAGTGAATGCGCTTTGCGCCCGTTCGCGCTAAAAGGCCCGCAAAATGGCTGGGGCGCTTTTGGTCTTTGCCGGTCATGATTCGTTACCTCCCATCAAAATGGCATTCACACTCTCCTGATACGCGCGCCAATCCGCGCGGTACATGGCAAGCTTTTGCCGGCCGGTGCCGGTGATGGCATAATAGCGTCGCAATCGCCCCGAATAGGGCTGGTCGTAGGTTGTAAGCAGTTCGTCCTTCTGCAGTCGCCGGAGAACCGGATAGAGCGTAGATTCGGATATATCTACAACCTGCTTAACGCTTTGTGTGAGTATATAACCGTAAGTGTCCTCCCGTTCGAGCACCGCGAGCACGCACGCATCCAGCAAAGCCCCGCCAAGCTGAAACGTCATAAGCGCACCTCCCTTCGTCGTATCATATTATATGACGTATAATATTGTATGTCAATACCTTTGGCGTGGCAATTTTAAAATGCCGAACGAAGGCAGGGTAGCAGCCCCCGCGAGCAAACGCACCCGGCTTGCGCAGCGTAGCCTCCAGAAAAATTTTTAGCCGCCCGTTTGCAGAGCTGTCATTCAGCGGGAATCCGTGTTAAACTATTGCCTGAGTGAAAAAACGCGGAAATGGGCGGATTACGAAGAAAATGGCAAAAACGAAAATCATCGCGATAGAGGGGATAGACGGTTCCGGCAAGGGCGTGCAGTATTCTTTGCTGCGCGAGGCGCTCGCCGGGCGGGGGTATTCTGTCGCCGCGCGGGATTATCCCATGTATTCCACGTTCTTTGGCACTCAAATTGGCAAGCTGCTCGCCGGCACGGATGCCGTCAAGGCCAGCGAGGTGGACGGCAAGAGCATGGCGCTGTGGTTTGCGCTGGACCGTTGGGAGAGCTTTCGCGATTATCGGGATGGTGAGGCCGACTATCTCATCATCAACCGCTTCGTCCTTTCCAACGCGGTATACCAGAGCATTCGCGACATCGATCTTGGCAAGCCTGACATCGTCGATTGGGTGCTCCAGCTCGAATATGAGCACTTCGGCCTGCCACGACCCGATGTGAACCTCGTGTTTACCCTGGCGCCGGAGGCGGCGCAGGAGAATGTGCGCAAGAAGGGCTTTCGCGATTATGTGGGCGAACGGCAGGATGTTTACGAGGCTTCTCAGCCGATTCAGACCCGCGCGATGGAAAAATACATCGAACTCGCGGCGCGCTTTGCGGATGTGGAGTTGGTCCCCTGCATGGAGGAGGGCGCGCTGCTGCCGGTCAATTGCATCGCCACGCGCGTGCTTGCCGCGCTGGAAAAGCGCAAGCTCCTATAATTTCGTTTATTTTTGTTAAGGAGAACGGATATGAAGAGAATCGGGATCTTAACGGGCGGTGGGGACTGCCCCGGACTGAACGCCGTCATCCGCGGCGTGGTGGAGAGCTGCTCAGGTCAATGCGCCGAAGTGTTCGGCTTTCATGCGGGCTGGCGCGGCGTGGTGGAGGATTCCGGGCAGCTGCTCACGTTGAAGGACGTCGAAGGCATCCAAACGCTCGGCGGGACCATTTTAGGAAGCTCGCGCACCAACGTGATGAAGATCGAAAACGGGCCCGAACTCGTGCGCGCCACAATGGAGCGCCGGGGTCTTGAGGGTCTGATCGCCATCGGTGGGGATGATACGCTCGGCGTCGCTAACCACTTGAGCAAGCGCGGCATGAACGTAATCGGCGTGCCAAAGACCATCGATAACGACCTTTCCTGCACCGATTATACCTTCGGCTTCGACACGGCGGCTAACATCGCCATGGAGGAGATCGATAAGCTGCACACGACCGCGGCCTCCCACTCGCGCTGCTTCGTGGTGGAGTGCATGGGCAGGAGCACGGGATGGATCGCCCTCGAGGCGGGGCTTGCGGCCAACGCGCACTTGGCGCTGATTCCGGAGTTTCCCAGGAGCTTTGCTGATATTTACGCGTTCGTACGCGAGCGCTACGTGAGCGGGAAGAGCTATACCATCATTGCCGTGGCCGAAGGGTTCGAGCTCATCGACGAGGCCGAAGGCAATCTGGGTACCGATGCCTTTGGCAATCCGCTGCTCAATCATAAGGAAATCGCGCGCAATATCGCGGACCGGCTCGAGGCCGCCATCCGTTCGGATAAGACGCTCGAACCCAAGCGCGAGTATTTCGAGTCCCGCTTCGTGGTGCTTGGCCACCTGCAGCGCGGCGGCGCGCCGAGCCTGTTCGACCGCGTGCTTGGCGCACGCATGGGCGTCAAGGCGGGTGCACTCGCCTGCGCGGGCGAATACGGCAACATGGTAGCGTTGCGCGGGACGGATATCATCGCCACGGACCTCGAACTCGCCGTTAGCCAGCGCAAGATGGTCGATGAGGGATTTTACCGGCAGGCCTGCCTGTTCTTCCGTTAAACAACGCATCCACGGCGCTTCGCACCCCTGGCGGGCAAGCTGTTTTACAGCTTCCCGTCAGGGGTTTTATGCGGGGCCGGACACCTTCCGCCTCGCCCTCATTTTCTTGCCGAAACTTGAGGCACGGGGACGCATTTTGTTTGACTTTTGACGGAAAGGCAGCTATAATATAAATTGCATGGAAATGGATTTTTCATGCGCAACAACTGAATAGGGCTTGGATGACGACTGCAGGAGACCCGCTTGGAGCGGGGCCGAAGGAATAAGCGACACGGCTTGCCGGCGTGGCGCGAAGATCTCAGGCGAACGGACTGCGGTTTGACAAAACTCTGGAAAGCGAAAGCACCGAAGGCGCAACCTGCTACTGGCAGGGAATCTCTCAGGTATACGAACAGAGTCAGGCGCGGGTTTTTATAATGTTCCCGTACGTCCGACTCTGTTTTTGCACATAATAGACCTGAAAGGGCCAAGGAGGGGAAGCAGCCGATGAAAAGCGCGCACGATTTGTTAATCGTAACAAACAACCCTCTTGTAGAGGCCTGTATGGGCGAGCAGTATGAGATGCGCCTGATCCCCGAAGGCACGTTACGCGATGTGCTCGTCGCCGTGCGGGACTTGGTCTACGAGGGGCACACGCTCTTCACCCATCCGCTCTCGGGAAGCCTCAAGCCGAACGAGACGCCGTATAAGTCCATCGCGGTGTCAAAAACACCGCACGCCTTCTCGGCCGCAGAAGCCGAGATGATCGCCTCCGCCATCCTCACGACGGATAAGTTCGTTCCCCGGGTGCGGGAAATCGGGGAGCGGATAAAGGCGGATTTTCAACTGGTCGACTATACCCTCATTGCGGGCGCGCTGGATTTTGACGCCGCAGCAGGGCTTAGTAAAATACAAAAGCA
>CAYNDC010000068.1:4021-7486 GCA_964396085.1 uncultured Clostridium sp.
GAGGAGGTGTTCGCTTTGAAATTGGAGCTAGGCTTCATCGAAATTAAGGACCTACAGTTTTCAAACGAATGCAAGTTGGCAGACGGAACGCTTTTCGTCAATGCAGAGGCGGTCAAAGCTTTCGTCTATGAGGACGATGATGTGAAAGCATGCGTAAAAAGCATGAGTTTTGACATCGCAAAACCCGGAGAGAGCGTTCGTATCACCCCGGTGAAGGACGTAATCGAACCTCGCGTTAAGGTCGAGGGACCCGGGGGACAGTTCCCCGGCGTCATCGCCAAGGTTGATACCGTGGGCAGCGGCAAAACGCATGTGCTGCGCGGCATGGCCGTCGTCACCGCCGGCAAGATCGTCGGCTTCCAGGAGGGCATCATCGATATGTCCGGCCCTGGCGCCGCGTATACGCCGTTTTCGCAGCTGCTCAACCTCGTGATGGTGTGCGAGCCCGTGGAAGGTTTGCGTCAGCACGAGTACGAGCATGCGGTGCGCATGGCAGGCCTTCGTGCGGCGACGTTCATCGGCGAAGTTGGCCGCAACGCCGTGCCTGATGAAACCAAGGTCTTTGAAACCTATGGCGTGCGCGAGGGAATCGAGAAGTTCCCGAATCTGCCGCGCGTGGCTTATGTCCACATGCTCCAGAGCCAGGGCCTTCTGCACGACACCTATGTCTATGGTGTGGATGCCAAGCGCACGCTGAGCACCATGCTCAATCCGACGGAAACCATGGATGGCGCCATCATCAGCGGCAACTGCGTTTCCGCCTGCGACAAGAACACCACCTACCACCACCAGAACAACCCGGTCGTGGCGGATATGTTCGAGCAGCATGGCAAAACGCTCAACTACGTGTGCAACATCATCACCAATGAGAACGTGTATCTGGCGGACAAGCAGCGCTCTTCCGACTGGAGCGCGAAGCTGTGCCGGCTGTTGGACCTCGACGGTGTCGTCGTCTCGCAGGAGGGTTTTGGCAATCCGGATACGGACCTCATCATGAACACCGTAAAAATCGAGAAGATGGGCGTCAAAACCGCCATCATCACCGACGAGTACGCGGGGCAGGACGGCAAGTCCCAATCCCTCGCGGACGCGGATCCGCTTGCGGACGCCGTAGTCACCGGCGGCAACGCCAACCAGGTGGTCGTGCTGCCTAAGATGGACAAGGTCATCGGCACGCTCGATTATGTTGACAAGATCGCCGGCGGTCATGCCGGCTCCCTCAGGGCGGATGGTTCCATCGAAGCGGAGCTGCAGGTGATTACCGGCGCGACGAACGAGCTGGGCTTTAACCGCCTGAGCGCAAGATAATAGGGAAGGAGAGAGAACACCCATGAGTTATCGCGTTGTTCATTACATCAATCAGTTCTTTGCGAACATCGGCGGCGAGGAAATGGCACATGTGCCGCCCGAGCTTCGCGCGGGCAACGTCGGCCCGGGTCTGGCATTCAACCAGGCATGGCAGGGCGAAGCCGAGATCGTTGCCACCATCGTTTGCGGCGACTCTTATTATGCCGAGCACGAAAAGGACGCGCAGGCGCAAATCCTCCAATGGGTTGAGGAGGCCAAGCCTGATCTGTTCCTCGCAGGCCCCGCATTCAACGCAGGCCGCTACGGCTACGCTTGCGCCACGATGGCGCAGGTTGTGCAGGATAAGCTGGGCATTCCTGTCCTCACCGGCATGTATGAGGAGAACCCCGGCGCAGATCTAAAAGAAAAGGTCCTCATCGTTCCCACAGCCAACAATGCCTCCGGCATGCGCAAGGCTGCCCCCGTGATGGCTAAGCTCTCCCTGAAGCTGATGAAGGGCGAAAAGCTCGGCGCCTCTGCCGAGGATGGCTACATGCCCAACGGCGTGCGCGTCAACTTCTTTGAAAAAGAACGCGGCTCGCGGCGCGCGGTGGATATGCTCCTCAATAAGCTTGCGGGCAAGCCTTTCACCACGGAGTATCCCATGCCCTCGTTCGATCGCGTCCATCCCAACCCCGCCGTCAAGGATCTTTCCCGCGCGACGGTCGCGCTTTGCACCTCTGGCGGTATCGTCCCCAAGGGCAACCCGGACCATATCGAGTCCTCCTCGGCCTCCCACTACGGCGAATATTCCATCGCGGGCGTGGAAGCGCTCAGCGCCGCGGGATATGAAACCGCGCACGGCGGCTACGACCCCGTCTATGCCAACGAGGACCCGAACCGCGTTTTGCCTGTGGATGTGATGCGCGCATTCGAGCGCGATGGCACCATCGGCAAGCTGCACGATTATTTCTATACGACCGTGGGCAACGGCACCTCGGTCGCAAGCTCTAAAAAATTCGCCGCGGAATTCTCGCAAAAACTCTTGCAGGCGGGCGTAAACGCGGTTATCATGACCAGTACCTGAGGCACCTGCACGCGTTGCGGTGCAACGATGGTAAAAGAAATCGAAAGGGCCGGCATCCCGGTGGTGCATATGTGCACAGTAACCCCCATTTCGATGACGGTCGGCGCGAACAGGATTGTCCCGACCATAGCGATCCCGCATCCTCTGGGCAACCCGGCACTTCCCCACGATGAGGAATATGCGCTTCGCAAAAAGCTCGTCTCCCGCGCACTCGAGGCGCTGACGAGCGAGGTTGAAGATCAGACGATTTTCGAAGTTTAAGCGGGTGGAAGGGAGCGCTTCCACAACGCTCCCTTCCCGAAATTTCATGGTGAAGCAGGGGATATAAAATGGATAAGATATATGATGTGATCGTTCTTGGCGCCGGCCCGGCGGGATTGACCGCAGGCCTCTACGCGGGCCGCTCCCGGATGGACACGCTAATCATCGAAAAAGGACAGGACGGCGGGCAAATCGCCATTACCGATGAAATCGAAAATTACCCCGGCCAGCAGCTCGGGGGGGAGACGGGGCCCACTCTCGTAGCGCGCATGAGCGCGCAGGCGGATGAGTTCGGCGTCGAGCGCGCGCGCGAGGCGGTCAAGCGAGTGGAACTCGCGGGCGAAGTCAAGCGCGTCGTGTGTTCGAAAAACGAGTATTTTGGGCGCTCGGTGATCCTTGCGACCGGCGCATTCCCGCGCCCGATCGCCTGCAAAAACGAGGGCAAGTTCGTGGGCAAGGGCATTTCCTTCTGCGCCACATGCGATGCCGCGTTTTTCGAGGGGCTGGAGGTTTATGTCGTCGGCGGTGGCGATGCGGCTGTGGAAGAGGCCATGTATTTGACCAAGTTTGCCCGCAAGGTGACCATCATCCACCGGCGGGACGAGCTGCGCGCCGCAAAATCAATCCAGGAAAAGGCGTTCGCGAACCCGAAGCTCCACTTTATGTGGGATACGGTGGTCGACGAGGTGGATGGCGATGAGATCCTCTCGAAGATGATCGTAAAAAACACGAAGACGGGCGAGCTCACGACCATTGAGGCGGATGAGGAGGACGGTCTGTTCGGCCTGTTCGGCTTCATTGGCCTATTGCCCAACACCGAGCTTTATGAC
>CAYNDC010000069.1:0-7464 GCA_964396085.1 uncultured Clostridium sp.
TTATGGCGAAGTTCTCCTCGGCGATGCATACGCTCTTGGTAACGATCGTGCTCGCGGTTTCCGGCACGTTCCTGTTGAGCCAATCCATCAGCACGCTGGAAACCCAGCGCGACTTTTTTGCCAAGCTCGATCCTGCACAACAGATTTATTATGTACAAACCCTGCAAGGCTACATGGAATCCTACGAAGGGCTCGAGATCGGCACGCCCGAATATGACGCAGCGGCCGCCAAAATAGAAGCCTCCATCTCCCAGGACGAGACGATGCGCACCATGCAGCTTGACGCGCAGTACGTGCCCTCCCTCGCCGAGGCGATGGTTTTACGCACGCCTTCCGGCGAAAAAGAAACGGAGGAAATGGGCAGGCTTGGCGCGATAGACCCTCAAGCCCTCTTGGCCGACGGCTCCGCGTATACGCTCGAGGTGGGCGCGCTCAAGAGCGGGCAGGCGAGCGCGGCCGACCTGAACTTCCGCGATAAATCCACGCTTTCCATGCGCATTTGGGTGCGCCTCGCGGTGACGGTGGTGCCCATTTTGCTGCTCATCCTCTCGCTGGATACGCAAAAGCGCAAGTTCATCATCGACGAGGACTATTACGACATGATGGTCGATTCCATCAAACAGCGGGAGGAAGCCGGGCAGCAGTAAAGCGCGCGCCCGGCCGCCGCTGCGAAAAATGTCGGCCAACTCTTGCATAAACATGCGAAATCGAGTAAAATATCCTCAGCACATTAGCCCATCATCTCTTTGGCGGCGCTGCGGCGCTTGGGCGAAAATCAGCCGCAGAAAGGTGGAACGAATCAGCGCACGTCGGACCGGACTTCCTAGACGATTCTCACATTACAGTAATTTAGGCGGACATTTATGGCACCGGTATGGTTAGCAAGCACCCTGGTCAGCGCGGACGATTCCTGGATGCTGTGGGCGATCATCATTTTATTTGCTGCGGCTTCCATCTATCTCGAACAGAACTACAAATGGGCAGAAAAAATATCCGGCCCTGTTATCGGACTCATTCTAGCCGTCATCGCGACTAATACAAAACTCATTCCATCCGAAGCGCCTACCTACGACGCCATTTGGGAATACTGTATCCCCATCTCCGTCGCCATGCTCCTGTTCCGAGCGGACATTAAAAAGATCGTGAAGGAGACCGGGCAGGCGTTCCTGTGCGTAAATATCGCGGCGCTGGGCACAGTGCTGGGCGCCATCGTCGCGTTCCTGGCTTTCCGCAACGTCATCCCCGAGCTCAATAAGATGAGCGGCATCATGACGGCCTCCTACGTTGGCGGCGGCGTCAACTTCTTCGCCGTGGCAGAAACCGTGCAGCCTTCGGCGGATACCATAAGCGCTGCGGTCGTGGCGGACAATTTCGTCATGGCGCTTTCCTTCCTCTTGCTGCTGTGGATCCCGGGGAGCAAGTTTTTCCGCAAGCACTACAAACATCCTCATGAAGCGGCTGTGGAGACGCGCGGCAACACCAGCAACGCCAAAACCCTTTCGGCAGCCTATTGGGGCAAGCGCGAGATTTCCCTCCTGGATTTGGCAACCACCATCGCCCTCGCCTTTGCCATTGCGACTGCCGCGGGCAAGTTCGCGGGCCTGCTTGGCGGGGTGACCTCCGGCGTGCTTAAAACCATCCTCGGCAACAAGTTCGTCATCCTAACCATTCTCTCCGTTACGCTCTCCTCGGTGTTCCCCAAGTTCTTTAACGGGTTGAAGGGCGCGCAGGAAATTGGTACGTTCTTGATCTACATCTTCTTCGTCGTCATCGGCTGCCCGGCGGATCTGTGGATCATCATCACGCAGGCGCCGCTGCTGTTCGTGTTCTGCGTCATCATGGCCGTGTTCAACATCGGCGTGCTGCTGCTCGTGGGCAAGCTCTTTAAGCTCAACATCGAGGAGCTCATGCTCGCCTCCAACGCAACGCTCGGCGGCCCCTCCACGGCGGGCGCCATGGCCGTGGCCAAGGGCTGGGACAGCCTGGTTGTCCCGGGCGTGCTCATCGGCCTGTGGGGATACATCATTGGCACCCCGCTTGGCATCTTCATCAGCGAGTGGCTGGGCACCTGGTAAGTTAAAAATCAGCGAAGGCACATAAAAAAACGAGCCGCAAGGCTCGTTTTTCTATTGCCGGTTTGTGGAATGCGGCGCGTTTGACGGCTTTTCCCGCACAAGGCCGCGCAGAAGCGTTGTGGCCAGCCTAGCGGATGGGAAAATCGAAATAGGTATCGGGATACGGCTCCACTTTGAGGTTATAATGCCACCACTCCTCCTGATAGAGGACGAAGCCGCACGCGCACATGGCATCGCGCAAAATGGCGCGGTTGCGCTCCTGCGCGTCCGTCAGACCCGCCGCGCCGTGGTGGGAGCGCGGATCCATATAATCGAAGATGGAGCCCATATCGAGTTCCTGATGCGTGTGCATGTCCACAAGGGTCAGATCGATGGAGCTGCCGCGGGAATGGCCCGATTTTTCGGCGATATAGCCCAGGGCGAACATGTCGCGCTTATCGACGTTGGGGTATTGGATGGGCTTCCTGCGCTCCTCGCCTGGCGAAGCTGCCCAGCGGGCGAAATCCTCCACCGCACGGCGGGGGCGGAACCCGTCGAACACCTTGAGCAGATACCCCTGGGCGCGCAGCAGGTCGGCGGCACGGGCGCAGGCCTCGGCAGCCTCACAGCTCGCCACGACGAGCGGCGCTTCATACCCCACAGCCGGGCGGCCCATAAAATTATCCGTACCCGCGTATTTAGCATCGACGATGCAATCCCCGATCACGTCGTCGATATACGCAAACCCCGCGGGCAGGCCCGCTTTCACAATTCCGTGCGTGCTCCAGTTCATGTTGATCCCTCC
This sequence comes from uncultured Clostridium sp., assembly GCA_964396085.1. GTDB lineage: Bacteria > Bacillota > Clostridia > Christensenellales > CAG-138 > Phil1. The sequence goes on from CAYNDC010000069.1 coordinate 2,860, forward strand.
TCCAGATTTCGGTCGTTGCCTCAATAATTGCGCGCGAGCTTATCCTGCATGCTCTCCGCGTCCGTTGCGTATAAAAGCGCGGTTTGCAGCGTGATGCGCCCTTTGCGGTACAGGTCGATGATGTTCAAATCCATGCTCATCATGTTCTTGGGATTGGCATAGATGATGTTGTCGATTTGATGCGCCTTGCCCTCGCGGATGAGGTTGCGGATGGCCGGGTTGACGATCATCACCTCGAAGGCCGGCACGGTGCCGCCATCCACCGTGGGGAGCAACTGCTGGGAAACCACTGCCTGCAGCACGAGAGAGAGCTGCAAGCGCGCCTGGTGCTGTTGCTCGGCGGGGAAGGAATCCACAATGCGATCCACCGTCTTTGCCGCGCCTACTGTATGCAAAGTGGAGAGCACATATTGCCCGGTTTCCGCCGCTGACATGGCGATGCTGACGGTTTCATAATCCCGCATTTCGCCCACGAGGATGACGTTGGGCGCCTGGCGCAGCGCGTAACGCAGAGCGCTCTTGAAGCCCTCGGTATCCGAATTGACCTCGCGCTGGCTGATGATGCTCTTGTCGTTTTTATAAAGGAACTCGATGGGGTCCTCGATCGTGACGATATGGTAGGTCAGGTTCTTGTTCATTTCCGCCACGATGCATGAGAGCGTGGTGGATTTGCCACTGCCTGCAGGCCCCGTCACGAGCACAAGCCCCCGGTTGACCTTATAAAGATCCACCACGGACGGAGGAATGCCCAGCACTGCGGGATCGGGCAGCTCGAAGCGCACGATGCGCACCACCGCCGCCAGCGAGCCGCGCTGGCGGAAGGCCGCCACGCGAAACCTGCCGCAGCCGGGAACGGAGAAGGAGAAATCGTCATCCCCGGTGTTGATCAGCCGATCCATGCTCCTGCCAAAGGCGAGCGCATAGATTTCACGCACGATCGCCTCCGTATGCGCCCGCGTGAGGGAAACATTCCCCCGCGGCGAAAGCACGCCCGCGATCTTGTAGCACAGGGGAGAACCGACCGCGATGAGCACATCCGAAGCATTTTCCCGAATCGCATCCCGTAGCACGTTGTCAATCATCCGTTATCACTCCATTCCATATATAAGGTAGTTCCGTGTAGACGAGTTCCTCCGTCAAGACGCTTGCGCTTTTCACAAGCGTATACGCCGTTTCTTCCTCCTCAAGCCTAACCTGGGTTTCAAGCGCCGTATATGCGCTGATTGTTACATAAAACGTGACGTAGGCGCCATCCTCGCGTTGCTCGTAGGCAAAGCCCTGCGCCGCGAGCGCCTCTTGCAGCGCCTCGCCGGAGTGCCCTTCATCGAGCAGCGCATCGAGTTTTGCTAGCTGCGCCTGGGCTTGTGCATCCGCCGCGTACCAGGCGGCGACGTTTTCCCCAAGGCGCGCAGTCAGCCGCGCTTCGGCGTTGGCGCTCACGAGGGAAAGCGCCGAAAAGCACACGAGGCAAAGCACGACGAACACGAGGAGCAGGCTCGACGCGCCCAGCGCCAAAAAGCCCGTCTGCTCGGTTTTGATCCGAAGCGGCCTCATCCTGCGCCTCCCGCATAGCTCGCGCAAGTGAGGGAATAGATCCTTTCGCCATCCGGCAGCAAAACGGCGAGGGTCATCTCATAAAGGCCGTTCTTCCGGGTACACTCGAGCCGCAGGATGTATTCCATCAGCCCGCCGGGCAGGAAGCTCGGGTCGAGCCAGGCTTCGTACCCGCCCTGCGCCTCCAGCGCGCCGTAGTGCGCGGTGAAATCCGCAACAGGGTCTTTCGATGTGCGCACGATTTCCGCCGCAGAGCCAGCCGCGAGGATGGCTCCGGAGAGCCGCTCCGCCTCGCGTGCGCGCTGATCCGCCCCGAGGAAGAGCGTGAGCACCACCAGCGCCGAGAGGGAAAAGAACAGCACCACCGCTATGAGTTCCACAAGGAAAGCGTACCCTCCGCCCCGCCCGTTCATGGCACGCCGCCTTCCCAGATGCGCGTGTGCACCGTTGCGCGGCGAAGCGTCCCTTCCCATGTGCAGGCGGTGAAGGTAAATTCGCCCTCCTTATCACACGCAAAGCTAAAATCCGCAAGCCGGGCGATCTCCTGCCCAAGTTCCGGCAAAAAGCCGGCTTCGATGGCAAGGGACTGCTCCAGGAGTGCGCCGTTCGTAAAATAGATGCAGGTGACGATGCCCTGCTCCTCATCCCATAGGCAGAGCACCGGTATGTCCTGCGCTTGCTCCACGGTGATGGGGCCGACGCCGTCGTGCGCGTGCAGCTTGTTGGTCACATACGACAGGGACGCGCGCAAGTTGCTGCCATCCTCCATGCGCTTGACGATGCGCCCGTATACCCGCGCGCCGTAGAGCACCTGCAGCAGCGTGAGTAGCGCGAAGGCCGTGAAGAGCATGAGCAGCGCGAGCGTCGAGGTGACACCCCGCCTTAATTCCCCAAACACGCGCTCACCTCCTGGCGACCCAGATGGCCGGATAGATATTGGGCGCAAATGCCTCGTGGTGGATATAATACTTATCCTGATCGACCGCGAGGCCGTAGTTCTCCACAAGATAATCGATCGTGGGCGGATAGAAGCCCTCCATCGCATAACACGCGACAACCGCGCGGTTGACCGCCCGCTCGACGAGCGCAAGCTGCTGCGCCTGTGCTCCGCGCCGCGTTTTTTCAATGCCCAGAAGCGCGAGCGTTAAGACGAATGCAAAAATCGCCACGCGCAGGAGTAGTCCCCTCCACCAGGGAGGCGTGCCGTTGCGCTTTGCCGGATGCTTGCTCATCCCGCCCTCCTTAGCCGATGCCGGACATGATGTTCATCAGCGGCAGCATGACGCCAAGGAGAATGGAGCCAATGACGGTGCACAGCAGCGCGACAAGCACCGGCTCGACCGCGCCAACCAGGCGCGCGAGGGCACGGTTGATTTCTTCCTCGTAAATATCGGCGATCTTCGCGGTGACGCTATCCAGCGCCCCCGTGCGAAAGCCAACGCCCAACAAGTGCGCGTACATGCCTGAGAACAGACCGCTTGTCTCCACGGCCTTTGCAAAGGACGTGCCTTCGCGCATGGCTTCTCGACAATCGCGAATGCGGCGGGCGATGCGCTCGTTCTCCACCACGCTTGGCAGCGTACCCAAGGCGGCATCGAGTCCATAGCCGCTCTCCAGGAGCATCGACAGGGCAAAGGCGAAGCGCCCCGCGGCGATTTTATCCGCCAGTTTGGCGAGCGGACCCACGCGGGAAAACGCCCGCACGAGGGAAGCGTAGCCGGAGGCGGTGCGAAGCTTTAACGAGAAGACTGCGCACAGCACCAGCAGTAGCAGCGCAACCCCCATCGACGCATAGCCGGCCACCGCGCCGAAGGCCGCGACATCCGGCGAGAGCGCGCCCGCCGCGCCGCCAAGCTCCGCAAACACATCCGCAAACACGGGCAACACCCGAATCAGCAGTACCGCGATGACGACGATCATCACGCCCACGAGCATCATCGGGTAGAACACGGCCGATTTGATTTGATTTTTAAGCGCGTCCTCGCGCTCGTAATACAGGCTCAGCGCGCGCATGACCTGCTCGAGCTTGCCCGCGGATTCACCGAGTTCCACCATGCCGAGCATATACTCCGGGAAGGCGCCCGTTTCGCGCATGGCCGGCGCAAGCTTGCCGCCGCCCTCTACGGCGAGGCTGAGCTTCATCAGCACGGGATCGGGGTTGTCCTGTGTCATGGCGATCAACCCCTCGGGCAAAAACACGCCTGCGTGCAGCACCAGCGCGAGCTGCGCCGAGAACGCAGAAAGCTCTTGCGCGCTCAAGGGTCTAGCGTCGGTGTGTTGGGCCATGGCTGTTTCCCCCATCCCAGAAATTGGTTATTCATTGAGTGAATAGATAGATTGATTGTACAATAACATTTCCCCTCTTACAAGGGGTGATAAAATGTAATCTTCTCGCGCGGTTTCAGGCGTCGGCTGTGGCGACGAAGTTGACCTGCGTGCCGCAGACGTTCGCGAGCACGACATCCCCCGTTTGGACGGGCGGTTCGAGCGTCACCCGATGCAGTGCCGCAAGCGCTTCAAAGATCAGCTCCCGCTCGATGGGACGGTCGGTCTTCACGGGGAGAGGATGGCGTCTGCCCGCGATGCGCGCTAGCGCTGTAACCATGCGCTTGGGATGCACGACCTCTTCCTTGGCGTATGCTTCGCCCCGCCTGCACGCAAAGCCGGTGACGCGCACGACCTCGCCGTTTTCCACCACAGCCTTCATCCGGCAGCCCATGGGGCAGTTGATGCAAATGAGTTCCTGTTCGCTTGGCATATTACACCTCGATGCGCACATGGAGCGGCTCTCTGCCCGCGCCGATCTTCCCGGGCGCAAGCGTGACGCTCGCCATCTCGCCCGGCACGAGGATGCGCTCCCGTTTGGAAAAGAGCTCCACCCCGCCGCGTTCGACGACGACGCGCGCGCTTTGATACGCGCCGCGCGGGCGGAACATGAGCTTAACCGGCTCCTGCGGACTTTCGCTGATGAACTGCGGCACGAGGCCGCCCACGCCCTCCCCGGGCTCGACGCGCACGAGCTCTCGATATATTGTGCGGCGCTCACCGAAA
>CAYNDC010000070.1:0-1842 GCA_964396085.1 uncultured Clostridium sp.
TCTCCGAAAGGCGCGAAATATCGCTGACCATGCGCGCCATGAGATAGCCCACTGCGGTTTTATCATAATAGGAGAAGGATAGCTCCTGCAGCTTTTGAAAGGCGTCCTGCCGGATATCGTAGGAGACGGCCATCTCGATGCGCCCCGCCTGCGCGACGAAGGCAAACACGCCGAACGCCTGCGCCGAGACGAGGATGAGATAGAGCGCGATGAACCAGGGAAGCCCCTGTGTCGTTCCCTCGCCGATGAAGTGATCGATCGCATAGCGGCTCATGAGCGGGTACACGATGTCGATCAAGGCGATGCTCATGTTCGCGATAATTGAGAGCATGCATGCCTTTCGATTGAGCAAAACGTAGCGGAACAGGCGCTTCCAGATGGAAAGATCCACCTTGCGGTCGCGCTCGAAATCCTTTTCCTGAATGGCGGTCTGGCTCATGTTCTTTCCCCTCCCTGTGCGTCCATCTCCTTTGCAAGGTCCTCCTCGAGCGCGTTTTGTATGCGCGCGATGCGTTGATAGAGCCCTTCCTGCGCAAGAAGCTGGGCATGTGTGCCCTGTTGCACGAGCTTGCCGTGCTCGAGCACGAGGATCTGATCCGCCTCGCACAGGGTTGTGATCCGGTGCGAGATGATAAAGGTCGTCGTGTTCACGCGGCGCTCGCGCAGGGCGTTGCGGATGGCGGCGTCGGTTTCCGTATCGACGGCGCTCATCGAATCGTCAAAAATGAGAATCGGCGCGTTTTGCATGAGCATGCGCGCGATGGCCACGCGCTGCTTCTGCCCGCCGGAGAGCGTGACGCCGCGCTCGCCCACGACGGTATCGTAGCCGGCGTCGAAGGATGAAATCACATCGTGTACGCTCGCAATCTTCGCGGCGAGGTAGATATCCTCCAGCGAGGCGTTGGGGCGCACAATGCCGATGTTATCCAAAATGGTCCTCGAATAGAGGAAGGGTTCCTGGAGCACAATGCCGATGCACGAGCGCAGGTAGCCGCTCTCGATATCGTTAATGTTGACGCCGTCCACGCAGATTTCGCCCGCGGTGCAAAGGTAAAGCCGCTGGAGTAGCTGCACGAGGCTGGTCTTGCCCGAGCCGGTGGAGCCAAGAATGGCGACGGTCTGCCCGGGTTTGGCCGTAAAGGAGATATCCGAGAGCACGTCGTCATAGGAATCGTAGCCAAAGCACACGTTCTTAAAGGTAATCTCGCCTCGAATCTCGGGCTTGAGCGCACGGCCCGGCTCCGCCTCGGCGGGCACTGCGAGGATTTCCTCCACGCGCCCCAAGGAAACCGTCGCCTTGCCTAAATCCGCCAAGACGCGGCCCAACTGGCGCACGGGCCAGGTGAGCATCGACACATAGGTGGAAAACACCAGCACCTCGCCTAGCGTGAGGCTTCCGCGGATGCAAAAGAGGATGCCCGCAACCAAAGTGATTCCGATTTGAAGGTAGCCGATAAAATCGCTCCCGCCCCAATAGCCCCCCAGAAGGAGTATGAGCTTATAGGTCTTATTGCGAAAATCCTCGTTGACGGCGGTGAACTTATCCACCTCGCGCTTCTCCTGCCCGAACGCGCGCACCACGCGCACGCCCGTGAGGTTTTCCTGCAAGGTGGCGGAAAGCTTTCCCTCCGCCTCGTCCGAGAGACGAAAGTGCTCCTTTACCTTGCTGAAATACACGAAGCTTGCCAGAAACAGCACGGGCATAAGCGCCATTGAAAGCAGCGACATGCGCACATCCAGCGAGAACATGATGGCGCACGCGATGCCCACCATGAGCAGCGTGCGCAGAATCTCCATGAGCTGGTTTGCGATAAAGCGGCGTACCGTGTCCACATCCGAGGT
>CAYNDC010000070.1:1852-2535 GCA_964396085.1 uncultured Clostridium sp.
TCGCCCGTGGAAACATGCTTGTGGTAATCGTAGGGCACCTGCTGCAAATGGCGGTAGAGCTGGTTGCGCGTTTCCATGGCAATGCCCTCGCTCGCAATCGCGATATAGCGCCTGCGCAGATAGGTTGAAACGCCATTGATGAGCGCGAAGCCCAAGAACGCTACGGCGCACACCCACAGGTTCGCATGGAGGGTTTCGCGTCCGCCCAAAGCCTCCACCCAGCGCATGACGAACGCGGGCAGACGGGCTTCTTCCGTGCCGATGACGTAATCCACGGTGAAGCTGATGATCAACGGCCCGCAAAACGACGCCAAGACCGCCACGGTCAGAAAAACCGCCGAATAGAGCAGGTAGCGGCCGTTGCCCCGCGAGAGGCGCCCGACCAGTGTCCAATTGATCTTTTGATACTTTTTTTCGTCCTGTTCCTGCAAAGCTTTCGCCTCCTAAATCCTCGCGTGTGCTCAATCCGCCGCGCAAAAAAAGCCGCGGAACTGCGTCCGCGGCCGTTGTAAAGCCATTTCCTCCGGCAGGGGCCGGAATCAGGCAACGGGCCGTGAGGACGCACTTGTCCCCTTGTTCTCACGTGCAACCTGGTTGGTGAGATTGAAGAGATACAACATTTTGATCATTCCTCGCGGCTCCTTTCCGTAAAATTCGTCCACCCTGGTACCGATGGTTATTGT
>CAYNDC010000070.1:2545-6401 GCA_964396085.1 uncultured Clostridium sp.
AAACGCCGCTTTTTGGCAAGCGCCCCATTGATAATATTTTGTTATGCGCCAAGATACGCCCGCAGCAGCTCGAAGGTCGCGCGGATGCCGTCCCTGTGCGTGCGCTCGTAGCCGTGGGAGGCGTATACGCCGGCCCCTACGACGCAGTGGCGCAGGTCGTATCCCGCGTGCAGGGCCGCGTCCGCATCGGAGCCGTAGAACGGATAAACATCCACGGCGTAGTCGATGTTCGCCTTCTTCGCGCATTTGATGAGCGCGCCCGTGAGATAGAAATCCGACGGGCCGCTGGAATCCTTCGCGCAGATGCTCACCTGGGTCTCTTTGCACTCGAGGCCTTCGCCTACGCAGCCCATATCGACGCTGATAATTTCCGCCGCGTCCGCAGGGATGGATGCGCTGGCGCCGTGGCCAATCTCCTCATAGACGGTGATGTAGGCATATGCCTTGCGCGCAAGGGTCGCGCCGCTTTCCTTTAAATATTTGGCAAGGCCAAGCAGAATGGCCACGGAGAGCTTGTCGTCGAGGTAGCGGCTTTTGAGGAAACCCGTTTGCGTATAGACCGCGCGCGGGTCGAAGCAGACGAAATCGCCCACGGCGATGCCGAGCTTTTCGGTATCCTCCTTCGAGTGCACAAGCTCGTCGAGCAGCACCTCGAGCGCATCGAAGTCGCGCTTTTCCTCGGCATAGTTCTTGTTCACATGCGTGGAGGCGTTGATGAGCTGGTATGTTCCCCCGTAGGTTTTACCCGAACGCGTGAACACGGTGCAATTCTCAGCCTCCACATTGACCGCCGCCAGGCCGCCGATGCGCGCGAGCCTAAGCGCGCCGTTGCTCTTCACCTCGGCGACCATCGCCCCGAGCGTATCCAGATGGGCGCTCAAAACGACCGCCTCCCCTTCGCCGCCAAGGTTCACCAGCACGCAGCCCTTGCGCGTCAACTCCGCCTCGAAGCCCAGCGCCTCAAAGGCGGCTTTGGTGTAGTTCGCCGCCTCGCGCGTCATGCCGGAGGGGCTGGGGATGGCGACGAGCTTCAAAAAAGCGTCCACAATAAACTGGATATAATCGGTATTCGGCATGTTCAATCTCCAAACGTCATTGACTGTATTTTATTCTTTTTCCGTCAGATACGCCGCGGCCGACTCGGCGGCGATGGCGCCATCCGCGCAGGCGGTGATAACCTGGCGAAGGACTGTATCCCGCACATCCCCCGCAACGAACAGGCCCGGGAGGTTCGTTTTCATGTGCGCGTCCGCGAGGATATAGCCGCCCGGGTTCAGGGCGACAAGGTCCTTGACCAGCGCGCTGTTGGGCATGTTGCCCACAGCCATGAAGATGCCATCGACCTTGAGCGCGCGCAGCGCACCGTCCTCAACGCCCCGCACGACGAGCGCTTCCACATGATCGCCCGGCGTGCCTTCGATGCGTTCGGGCACGACCTTGAGCACCTTTTCGATGTTGGTCATTTCCGCAATCCGGTCCGCAAGCACCTTGCCGCCGCGGAACTCCTCCCGCCGGTGCACGAGGTATACCTTCTGGGCGAGTTTCGCCAGATACAGTGCGTCCTTGAGCGCGGTATCCCCGCCGCCGACGACGGCGACGGTTTTGCCGCGGTAAAAATTGCCATCGCACGTCGCACAATAGCTAACCCCCGCGCCATCGAAGCCCTGCTCAATGCCGATCTTGCGCGGCGCGGCGCCGGCTGCATAGACCAGCGCGCCCGAAACGTACTCGCGATCGGCGGTGAGGACGCAAAAGTCCTCTCCCCGTTTTTCAATCGCCTGCACTTCGCTCTCGATGGTGACCAGGCCGTGCGCCTTGGCTTGCGAATACATAAGCTGCGTGAGCTCCATGCCGTTGATGCTTTGAAAGCCGGGGTAATTTTCGATGTCGTTGGTGAGGGAAGCCTGTCCGCCGACGAATTGCTTTTCAAACAGCGCTGTTTTCATGCCGGCGCGCAAAGCGTAGATAGCCGCGCTCAGCCCCGCGGGTCCTGCGCCGATGATGAGAATATCAAAATTTCTTTCCATGTTTCGCTCCCGTGCTCTTTTTTCTTATTATACCACGCGAAGCCATTTGCATCGACCGGTTTTTCGTGCTTCTTCCTCTTGCTTTTGGAAAAAAACGGCGATAGTATAAAGGTGCAAATGTTTGGGGGTGTTTTTATGACGGATTTTGACAGACAACTCAAAAGTCAGGCCGTAATCGCGGCCGTGTGTTACCTTGCCCTCGGTCTCCTGTTCGTGCTCATTCCCGGTATCACCGCGAATGCCCTCGCCGTTTTGATGTCCCTGGCGCTGTTGGCGCTGGGCATCGTGAAGATCATCATCTTCTTTGCGCGGCGCAGCGCCGGCGCGGCGGACAGGTCCTCTTTGCCGGTGGGCGTCATCCTCGTCGTCTCGGCCGGCGTGTTTCTCATTAAACCCGCTTTTCTCGTGTCGGTCGTCTACGCGCTGCTGGGGCTTGCTCTGGCGCTCAACGGTGCGCTCAAGCTGCAAACGGCCATCGAGCTCAAGCGCAGCGCGAACCCGTATTGGGGTTCCGCCCTCGTCGCCGCAATCGCAGCGCTCATCCTTGGCGCCATCGCCATCTTTGCGCCGTTTCAGAGCGCGAAAACCACCATCATCCTCGTGGGCGTGAGCATGATCTGCCTGGCGCTCTTCGACCTTATTAGCGCGATCTTCTTCATGAAACAGCACGACTGAGCCTGATTCGCAACTAAAAGGTCCCCCGCGCACCAGACGCGGGGGACCTTTTTGTATAAACTCCGATTGGTGGCCGCCTCTTATCCCTCGATTTCGGCGATGCGCACCGGCCTGTGCTCGGCGAGGGATTGTTTGCACGCCAACGCCAAGCGGATGGAAGCCAGGCCGTCCTCTACGCCCACTGGAACCGCCGTGTCGTTTTTGATGCACTCGATAAACGCGCGCACCTCCGCTTGATAGGCGGCCATATAGCGCTCGAGGAAAAACCACAACGGCTTTTCGCAAATGACCCCCTCCACGGTGGAGAGCACGGCGCTCGAGGCCGCGTCATTGCCGCACTGCACGCTGCCCTTTGAACCGAACACCTCGGCGCGCTGGTCGTAGCCGTAGACGGCTTTTCGCGAGTTGTCGACGAGCGCGAGCGCGCCGCCCGCCATGTGCGCGCTGACCGTCGCCGTGTCGACATCCCCCGCCTTGCCGATAGCGGGATCGCCGAGCACCGCGCCCTGCGCGTAAACCTCGACGACCTCGTCGCCGGAGAGGAAGCGCAGCATGTCGAGGTCGTGGATCATCATATCGAGAAAAATGCCTCCCGAGGAGCCCACGTATTCGGCCGGCGGCGGCTCCGGGTCGCGTGAGCTGACGCGGATGAACTGCACGTCGCCTATTTTCCCCGCGCTGACGGCTTCTTTGAGGGCGCGGAAATTATGATCGAAACGCCTGTTGAAGCCGACCTGGTATTTGAGCGCTTTGGGGCTGGCTTGAAGCGCAGCCCTGACCTCGCCGATGCGCGCGAGCGTCTGGTCGATGGGCTTTTCGCAGAACACATGCTTGCCCGCCGCGATCGCCTTGAGGGAAAGCGCGGCGTGCGTGTCCGTCGGGGTGCAGATGAGCACCGCCTCGATGCGGGGGTCTTCCAGGATGCGCTCAAAATGATCATAAATGCCCTCGATGCCCGCGTCCTTCGCCCAGGCTGCCGCGGCAGGGCTCATATAGGGATCGGCGATGGCAAGGATGCGCGCACCGGGCACGCCCGTGAGGATGCTGCGCGCGTGCACCTGGCCGATGCGCCCCGCGCCGATGATGCCGACGTTGATCATGGTTTGCCTCCCAGAAATTTTATTGTGTGCGGGCGGATATGGAATCCGCCCCTA
>CAYNDC010000070.1:6411-7409 GCA_964396085.1 uncultured Clostridium sp.
CGATCTTCATGATGTTGATGATGCTCGATGCGTAATGCGCAAGCACATGCTCGCGCGAGGGAACACACAGCGTTTCCAGGGCAAGCGTGCCGCGGTAGCCGCCCTCGAAAAGCGCGCGGAGCACCGGCGCGAAGTCGATCTCGCCCTCGCCCGGAAGGCCGCGATGGGAATCCGCCAGGTGGACGTTGAAAATCCTCCCCGCTGCGGCACGCACGGCCTCTTGCATGTTTTCACCCTCGAGGTAAGAATGGTATGTGTCGTAAAGAAGGCCAATCGTCTCCCCCGCCCGGAGCGTCTCCAGAAAGGCAAGCGCCTGGGCGGTGGTGTTCAGGAACGAGGTTTCGCCTTTGTTGATTGCTTCGAGCTGGAGCCTCACGCCCCGTTCGCGCGCATAGGCGATAATCGGCAGGAGCATCTGCAGCAGGCGCTCCTCGAGCAGCTCCTTGCCGCCCGGCTCGAGCTTGCCGCGCACAAGGCCGATTGTAACGTTGGGGAATCCCAGTTTAGTCGAAAGCTCGATGTGGCCGCAAAGGATCTTTGCCGCCCCCGCGCGCACCTGCGCCTCAGGCGCGGTCAGGTACAACCCCTCAAGGCCGTAGATTTGCCCCGTGGAAAGCGTCGTAATCGCAAGGCCGTGGCTTTGCGCCACGCTTCGCACGAGCGCCGCGTCCACCTGCTCCGGGTAGGCGATGGCGAGCTCCACACCCGTGAGGCCCATTTGCGCAACGTGTGCGAATGCGGCGCGCCAATCGGCCGCCGCGTACGGTGAAAAAACCGTGTCGTACTGGATGGGAACGGTTTGGGAGAGAACGTTCATGGAATCACCTGCTTAACGAACCGGGTAGAACCGCACAGGAGGCTCTTATGGCGGCGCGACGCGCGTTGCCGCCTGCAAAGCCCCCGGTACAAGCCGGAGACGGCCCGCAAGCAGGCCGTCCCCGGAACGAACTCAGTCGATAAAGATGCCGCGCTTGGGCAGCTCGTGGATGCTCTTCCAG
>CAYNDC010000071.1:0-479 GCA_964396085.1 uncultured Clostridium sp.
TGTGTGCGCCCCTGTTTTGGAGGTAGTACATGGCGGATATGCTCGTCATCGTTGAGTCGCCGGCAAAGGCAAAGACGATCGGCAAATTCCTAGGCAGCAAATATAAGGTTGTGGCATCGAACGGCCATGTGCGGGATCTTCCCAAAAGTCAGCTCGGCGTGGATGTCGAGCACGATTTTCAACCGAAATATATCACCCTGCGCGGTCGGGGGGATGTGCTCGAGCGCATCCGCAAGGAAGCCAAGGGCGTGGCGAAAATTTACCTTGCGACCGACCCGGATATGGAAGGCGAAGCGATCTCGTGGCACCTGGCCAACATCTTAAAGTTGGATCCCCAATCCTCCTGCCGCATTGTGTTTAATGAAATTACGGCCAACACGGTAAAAAAAGCGGTCAAGGCCGCACGCGCTATCGACATGTCGCTTGTGGATGCGCAGCAGGCGCGCCGCGTACTCGACCGCCTCGTGGGGTATAAAATC
>CAYNDC010000071.1:489-7362 GCA_964396085.1 uncultured Clostridium sp.
CCTTTGGGCGAAGGTAAGAAAAGGACTCTCTGCCGGCCGGGTACAGAGCGTGGCTACGCGCATCCTGTGCGACCGCGAGCAGGAGATTACGGATTTCGTCTGCGAAGAATACTGGCTCGTTACCGCGAAGCTCCAGGGCAAGGGCATGCGCAAGCCCATCGAGGCAAAGTTCTACGGCATTGGCGACAAACGTACGGAGCTGCGGACCGAGGCCGATGCGGATGATGTCCTGCGGCGCATCGCCGGGCAGGACTTCACGGTGACCGATGTGAAGATCGCCGAAAAGAGCCGCCATGCACCGCCTCCGTTCACGACGAGCAGCCTGCAGCAGGAGGCATCGCGCAAGCTTAGCTTCAACACGAAGCTGACCATGCTGATTGCCCAGCAGCTGTATGAGGGCGTGGAGCTGCAGGGCAGCGGCGTGACGGGTCTCATTACCTACATGAGAACCGACTCCGTGCGTATCTCCGAGGAAGCGCAGCAGGTGGCGCTCGAACAAATTAAGGCCCGGTTCGGCGAGAAGTACGCGCCGGAGAAGCCCAATGTTTACCGCGGCCGCAAAAACGCGCAGGATGCGCACGAGGCCGTGCGTCCCGCCAACTCAGCTCTGACGCCGGCGATGGTGAAGGCATCCCTCACGGCGCAGCAGTTTAAGCTCTACAAGCTCATCTACGAGCGCTTCATGGCAAGCCAGATGGTGGATGCTTTGTTTGAAACCAACACGGTTCAATTCGCCTGCAACGGCTGTACTTTCCGCGCCAATGGCGTGCACACGCTCTTTGACGGCTATACAGCCATCTACACCGAGAGCCATGACGAGGAACAGGAAAAGGATGTGACGCTGCCCGAATTGCGTACAGCGGACGAGCTGACCCAGCAGGGGGTGGAGAAAGAGCAGCGCTTCACGCAGCCGCCGCCGCGCTATACGGAGGCAACGCTCGTGAAAACGCTTGAGGAGAAGGGCATCGGCAGACCCAGCACCTATGCGCCTACGATTTCCACCATCCTCGAGCGCGGCTACGTCCGGCGCGAGAAGAAGCAGCTCGTCCCCACGGAGCTTGGGTTCATCGTGACCCAGATCATGAAGGATAATTTTCAGGATATCATCGATATCAAGTTTACGGCGGATATGGAAAGCAAGCTCGATTTGATCAAAGATGGAGAGCAGGCGTGGGAAGGCGTCATCCGCGCGTTCTACGGCCCGTTCCAGCAAAGCGTTGAGAAGGCTTCCGAAACCATTGAAAAGGTAAAGGTACCCGACGAGGTGTCCGATGTCGTGTGCGATAAATGCGGCGCGATGATGGTCTTTAAGATGGGGCGCTTCGGCCGCTTCCTCGCCTGCCCAAACTTCCCCGAATGCCGCAACACCAAGCCCATTGTGGAAAAGCTCGATGTGCCCTGCCCCAAGTGCGGCGCGGCGCTCATCAAAAGAAAATCCAAACGCGGCAAACCTTTCTACGGCTGCGAACGGTATCCCGAGTGTGATTTCGTCTCATGGGATCGCCCGGCCGCCGAAAAGTGCCCGCAGTGCGGCTCCATGATGGTGCACAAAGTTGGCCAGCGTGGCGCGTACACCATGTGCACCAACAAGGATTGCGCGCATGTGATCCGCCAGAACAAAAAGGCGAACACGGATGAAAACCGCGAGTAACGTCATCAACGCGCCCGAGGCGCGCGTCGTGGGTGCGGGCCTCGCGGGATGAGAAGCCGCGTATCAGCTTGCTGAGCGCGGCATTCGCGTATTCCTGCACGAAATGCGTCCGGGGAAACGCTCCCCTGCGCACAGCACGGATGGGTTTGCGGAGCTCGTATGTTCCAACTCGCTCAGGAGCGACCGCCTCGAAAACGGCGTAGGCCTTTTGAAGGAGGAACTGCGACGCCTGGGTTCGCTCATCCTCTCCTGCGCGGAGGAATCGCGCGTTCCCGCGGGCGGCGCGCTCGCGGTCGACCGGGTGACCTTTTCCCGGCTTGTTGGGGAGCGCATCCGCAACCATCCGAATATCATAGTGATGGAAGGAGAGGTGACGGCGCTGCCGGAGCCGGCCTGCATTATCGCTACAGGCCCGCTCACGGAAGGGGCGCTGCTCGCTTCCATTGAGGATTTTTTCGGTGAAAGCTTGCATTTCTACGATGCGGCGGCGCCCGTGGTCACGCGCGAATCCCTCGATATGGATAAGATCTTCGAAGGCTCGCGCTACGGCCGCGGGAGCGATTATCTAAACTGCCCAATGGACGAGGGCGAATACTATGCGTTCGTGCGTGCCCTTACGGCGGCAAAAACGGCCCCGCTGCATGCCTTTGAAACGCCGCGGGTGTTCGAGGGCTGTATGCCGGTGGAAGTGATGGCCGCGCGCGGTGAGAAAACGCTGGCATTTGGCCCGCTCAAACCCGTGGGCCTTGAAAACCCCAAAACGGGAAAGAGACCCTACGCCGTTGTGCAGCTACGCCAGGACGATGCCGCGGGCACGCTCTACAACATCGTTGGCTTCCAAACCAACCTGCTCTTTGGCGAGCAGAAGCGCGTGTTCGGCATGATCCCCGGGTTGCAAAACGCAGAGTATGTGCGCTATGGCGTCATGCACCGCAATACCTTTTTGAATTCCCCGGGCAAGCTCGACCAGTTTTATCAGTCCCTCGACAGGGAAGGGCTGTATTTCGCAGGCCAGCTCACGGGCGTGGAAGGCTATGTCGAAAGCGCGGCATCGGGCGCGCTCGCAGGCATCGACCTTGCGCGAAAGCTCAATGGCCGGCCGCGCATCGAGTTTCCCGGTAAAACCGCCATCGGCGCTTTGGGCCGCTACGTTTCGCAGTATGCCGGGCACGATTTTCAGCCGATGAACATCAATTACGGCATCATCGACGGCCTTGAGGGGCGCATACGCAACAAGCAGGAGCGCTATGCGCGAGTTGCAGCGCGCGCGCTCGAAACGATCGATGATATTTGCGTCCTATTGTCACAGGATTGCGAATAAAATGTTAAGCATTACGAAAGGGCCTTACATCAGGGCCTTCTTGTGATATGATGACTTTTACTGATACGAAAGGCGGATCACGCATATGCCCTTGATGGGAACGACCATCATCGCGGTTCATAAAGATGGAAAATGCGCTGTCGCAGGCGATGGACAGGTTACGATGGGGGAAAACACCATCATGAAGCACACCGCTAAAAAGGTGCGCAGGCTTTACCACGACAAGGTGGTCGTGGGCTTTGCCGGCTCCGTCGCGGATGCTTTTTCGCTGTGCGAGCGCTTCGAGGCGAAGCTCGAGAAATACAGCGGCAGCCTCCGGCGTGCGGCGGTTTCCCTCGCGCAGGACTGGCGCAGCGACAAGGCGCTTCGCCAGCTTCAGGCGATGCTCATCGTGGCTGATGGGAACGAGCTTCTCATCGTTTCAGGCACGGGCGAGGTGATCGATCCGGACGACGGCATCGCGGCCATCGGCTCCGGCGGCATGTACGCGCTCGCGGCCGCTAAGGCCCTCAAGGAGAATACGGACCTACCCGCGCGCGAAATCGCCCAGAAGGCGCTGCATATCGCTTCGGATATTTGCGTATTCACCAACGGCAACATCTCAGTGGAGGAAATCTGATGCTGACTCCCAAGGAAATCGTAGAATCCCTGGATAAATATATCGTCGGGCAGGATGAGGCAAAGCGCGCCGTGGCGATCGCTCTTCGCAATCGTTACCGCCGCGCGCGAATCGATCCCGTGCTTCGCGAGGAGATCACACCCAAGAACATCATCATGGTCGGCCCCACAGGCGTGGGCAAGACCGAGATCGCAAGGCGCCTTGCCAAACTTGTCGACGCACCGCTGGTCAAGGTCGAGGCGACGAAGTTTACCGAGGTAGGCTATGTGGGGCGCGATGTGGACTCGATGGTGCGCGATTTGGTCGAAGCCTCCATCCGCCTGTGCAAGGATAAGAAGATCGAGGCCGTTAAGCTCATAGCGCAGGCAGCCGCGGAGCAGCGCCTGATCGACTTGATCGTTCCGCTCGCGCGAAAGAAGAGCGTGCCGCAGGTCAATCCCCTGCAGCTCCTCCTGGGCGGCGGGCCACAGAGCGAACCCGTGGAGCTAACCGAAGAGGAGAAACAGCGCCACCTCACCCGCCGCGAGGAGGTTGCGGCAAACCTGCGCGCCGGTCTTCTTGAGGAGGAAACGGTCGAGGTCGAGGTAGAGCAGAGCCAGCCGGGCAGCGATGCCATGCTTGCGATGGGGATCGACCTCAACCTCAACGAGATGATGGCGGGGCTCATGCCCACGAAGAAGAAAAAACGCCGCGTCAACGTGCGCGAGGCCAGAAAAATCCTCACTCAGGAGGAATCCGAAAAGCTCATCGATATGGATGAGATCACGCGCGAGGCTATCGATAAGGCCGAGCAGGATGGCATCATCTTCATCGATGAAATCGATAAAATCGCCGGGGCAGAGCATACCTCTGGCGTGGACGTATCGCGCGAGGGCGTGCAGAGGGATATTCTGCCCATCGTGGAGGGGTCAACGGTCAACACCAAGTACGGTCCAGTCAAGACCGATTTCATCCTCTTCATCGCAGCGGGTGCGTTCCATGTCGCGAAGATATCGGATCTGATCCCCGAGCTTCAGGGGCGCTTCCCGATCCGCGTGGACCTCCATGCCCTCACGCAAGAGGATTACCGGCGCATTCTCTCCCAGCCCGAGCACGCCATAATCAAACAATACGCGGCCCTGCTGGCCACGGATAATATCGTGCTCGAGTTCACGCAGGACGCGCTGGCGGAGATTGCGAAATACGCTTACACGGCCAATGAAAACGCCGAAAACATCGGCGCGCGGCGGCTGCACACGATCGTCGAGAACCTGCTTGAGGATATTTCCTTCAACGCAAGCGGCGAGCATCCGCTCACCAAGGTCGTGGTGGACGAAACCTATGTGCGGGACCATATGAGTCACGAGTGCGGCGAGCAGGACCTGCACAAGTATATTCTGTGACGATGGCTAGGCGAGGCGTGCAGGCGATCATAGCGTTGCTGTTGGCGGCTTCCCTCGCGGGATGCCTTACTCCCGCGCATACAGCCAACCTATATGGCGAGGTCGAAGGCGCTGCGTTTTCCCAAACCGGGCCGGAGGAGGGGGGGCAGGACGTGATGGAGGTGGAGATCACGCCTTTGCCCGTGCAGGAGGCCACGCCATTTATCGCATCGCCGAGCCCTTCGCCCTCACCTACGGGTTCTCCCGAAGTTGCGATTGCGAGTACGCCCGAACCCTCGCCTGCGAATACACTCGTACCTTTGCCTGCGTCCAAGCAGCGTCCGGCCTACAAGGTGAAGGAAATAGACGATCAAAAAGCCTACCTCAACACGGGCAGCGCGAACTTGCGCAAAGGCCCCGGCACGGAATACGACATCGTCATGAAGCTTGAGCGGCTGTGCAAACTCACCGTCACAGGGTCGTGCGGGGAGTGGCTGCGCGTCAAGGCGGGCGATGATAAGGGGTTTGTGCTCGCCGAGTTCGTGGAATATGGCGCACCCCCGACGCCAACGCCATCGGCGAAGCCAACGAAAACACCATCAGCGACCGCCACATCCTCACCGAGTCCCAATGCGACCGCTACGGCTAAGCCGGAGGAGACGCCTGGGCAGACGGGCGGCTCGAACGACTATTTCACTGACGCCAACGGCTATACGGCAGACGAGCTTTTGCTGATTGCCCAGGTGGTGCATGAGGAAGCCAAGGGCAACTCGCTCGAGGCGCAGGCGGCCGTCGCTAACACCATTTACAATCGCATTAAAAGCTCCAGGTTCCCTAACAGCGTGAAGGGCGTCATCTTTCAAAAAAACCAATACACCGTCGTCAGGAGCGCCGAGCAGATCGGAGCCGTCAAGCCCTCGAGCAAGGCGGTGGATGCGGTGCTGCAGATTTTCGTCGACGAGAACACCATTTTACCCGCGGATGTCATGTATTTCCGCACAGCGAGCAAAGGGACCTTTTGGAGCGACAATTACGAATATTACGGCACCTACGGCAACAACAGCTTCTTCATCTTTGTAGGATGAAGGGGAGGGGAGACGGACAGCGTGTTTAACATCGTGCTCGTTGAGCCTGAAATTCCGGAAAACACAGGCAACATCTCCCGCACCTGCTCGGTGACGGGCGCGCGATTGCACCTCGTGCGGCCGCTGGGGTTTTCGGTGGATGATCGCCACCTCAAGCGCGCCGGACTCGACTATTGGCAATACCTCGATATTACCTATTACGACTCCTTTGAAGAGGTCGAGGCGGCGCATCCGGATGCCCGTTTCTTCCTCGCCTCAACCCATGCCGTGCGCTCTTACGCGCAAATAACTTATCACGACGGAGACTTTTTGGTATTTGGCAAGGAGACCGCGGGGCTTGGTCCAGAACTGCTCACACGCCGCGAAAAGGACGCCGTTCGCCTCCCTATGCTCGAGGCGCGCCGCTCGCTCAACCTTTCCAACGCGGTGGCCGTGGTGCTCTATGAGGCGCTGCGGCAGACAGGCTTCCCCGGCATGTACTAGGCAACGCTTCAAATTACAAAAAATATGCGCGAAATAAGCTTTTTTTGCTTGACATGACCACTCGTTTTATATAAAATAACATTTGCGTGTTCTGCTGAATCGATATGCGCGGCCACTAGCCCCGGCAGCGGAAGGGAATTTATGCGGAGCGGCACTCAACTACAACAATTGGAGGATTAGCCATGAAGACCTATATGGCAAAGGGCGAAACCCTCGAGCGGAAGTGGTACGTTGTGGACGCGAACGGCATGGTGCTCGGTCGTCTCGCATCCCAGGTTGCCTCGATTCTGCGCGGGAAGCACAAGCCCATATATACGCCGCACGTCGATACCGGCGATTTCGTCATCATCCTC
>CAYNDC010000072.1:0-7294 GCA_964396085.1 uncultured Clostridium sp.
TCATTTTTCCGCCATAATAAAACGGTGTAACTATAAGTGCACAATCAGCCCCCAAGTTAGCTGCCTTGTTTGTCAAATCTATAGTTGCACTTGTTGATTCCATACCGGTTCCTGCAATAACTAATTTCCCTTGTTTTCTGTGTTTAACAGTTAGCTCAATTAATTTCAATTTTTCTTCTTCAGTCAAATATACAGTTTCACTGTTTGAACCAAGCACTAAATAACCGGCTAAATCATACTCATTCCATTTCTCGATATTTCTAATAAATTTACCATAATCCACCTTATCATCTTCATCAAAAGGTGTTATCATAGGCGGTATTACTCCCTTAATATTTATAAATGCCATTTTTCCTCCTAAAGTATTATAAAAACAAACATTTATATTGTTGATCAATTCCTCTGAAGACTTTATTTAATTCAGTTAAAGACTATTTATTCATTCCTCTTCTATTTTCTTTCTACTGCAGCAACTGCCTCAATTTCAACAAAATGACATATATTTAAAGTCCAAGCAATCCTCGAACCTTTCTATTCTATTTGTGTTTTACAATTATTACAAACCGAATGGTGAACACTGACTATATCGCCACACTCTTCGCAAGTCCATCTGACTTCTTCGCTCTGTAGAAATTTATCAATCCCGAATTGTTTTATGTACTCAAGGTTTTCAATCATACTCATATTGTATTTTGTTTTATATCTTTTATCTAAATCTTTAAGTCTACGACATGGATATTTAACACATTCATAGCAAAATCCTGTTTCGCTTTTTTGAATTACAGCACAATTTTTAATTATGCAATTACTACAGCTTTTTGATTTGTACCCAATGTCATTTAAGCAACCATTACACTTATTCTTATTTCTCTGATAAGCCATACAAAGTCTGCAATTCATGCCGCAAGGAGCAATAAGTTCTTTTCTCATTTCACTTATTTCATTCATTATCACAACTCCTATAACTTTATTTATTTTCTCGCATGCACTTTCATGAAATAAATAAGTGTATTCATTAACTTATTAACTCAAGTGACAGGCTCCAATCATTTTGATTTAGCATATAAATTTCTGATAAGTTATTTGTTTCCATTGCCATCTTTCACACTTGCTCCTATTCTTTTTATTTATTAATCCATAGTTCCCATCCATTACGGTAAGTATTTGCTCATTACTACCAAATTTCTTCCATTATAAAATATTTATAATTAGACAAACCCAATATAGGGTCAATTGTCTGCTTTAAAACTGAGTCTCTCTTTATATGTATTAATTTTATCTGGTACAATATATAGATATTCAATAATGTATTCTACAAATTCTACCATACTTTCAACATCATACTGTTCTATTTCTAAATCCTTATCGTGTGCAGCTGAATCACCAAGTATTTTTGTTAATGAAGAAGCCTCTTTTAATGTATCCGGTAATAGGCCTTTTTCTGCGATTTCTTCAATTTTATCTTTCAATCCCCATTTTTTTGCACCCTTATCTTTAAGTATAAATTCGAGTGTACGCCTTAATGCTAATAGGCAAATATTTTTATCAATTTCCTTCGTTTTTAATGCAGCCTCAAAGGCTTCTTTAACTTTAGGTGGTATAGAACTACTATCGATATTGTTAATTGGGAACAGGATAGTCTTTTTATCGTACCATTCCATTTGACTATTATAATTAGGTTCTATCATAGTTTCATCACTATACGTTTCACGCAAAGTAACTTTGTGACACACTGGGCATGCAAACATTTCATATATGTAATAGAAATCAAAGTCATCATATTTTACATTGCGTGAGTCCCACTTAAATTCACCGGTTTGTTTCATAAGGGTTTCATTCCCACAATGAAAGCATTTTATTAATTCTTCTTTTGGTAAATCAAGATTTCTCATATAATCTCCTCCCGTCAACCACTTACCTCATGAAGTAGTTGTTTTCATAGTATACGATATATCGATTCAAGTAATTATCTAAGCTATCCAATACATTAAAGTAAAGAGTATAATTATATACACCTTCATATATGACAAGTTTTGGTTTTGATAATTAAGCCATTTTTAAAACAAATGTTTCTGATTTACTAATTATTTTCACAATTGATTTTTCGTTATGTTCCTCAAAATCTCCAAGCAATCTATCCATTATACTAGTTGAATAAAAATCCTTATATTCATAAATGCTACTTAAAGGAAGATCCTCTAACTTAATTTTACCAGAGGTAATTCTTATTCTATTAGAATCTTTTTCGATTTCTAACTTGTTCACTTTCAAAAGATAACGTTTGTTTAAAGAGCTATTTAAAAATATAATTCCATTTTCTATATCTGAAGCCTGTATTTTATTAGCTTTAAATTTGATTTCATAACTCTCATCAGACAGTTCTGTACATATTGAATAAATGGAATTTTTAATAATATCATCTAGAAAATTTTTAATTTTACTAAATTCAGTATAAGATTCAATATCACTTTTAATCAAATACAAGCTTCTTTTTATTCGCTCGCTCTCATTAATTTTAGCGATTTCTTCATCAGGTAATTGATTGTCTGATAGAAACAATTCAAGTTCTTTAATGACCAATTCAATGGATGGTCTGTTGATAGGGATATATTCAGTACCTTTCATAATCAACTCATTTAACCGAGCAAAAGTTTTTATTTCTTCACACCCAACCATATCCATATTACATTCTAAATAATCTATTGTTTCATAACTATATTGGTCTGCAAAAGCTCTACTTCTATTTAACAAAAGCATCCAAATAGTTTTTACAAAAGAATATATATCAGCTTTACCTGAATGTTTAAGATCTGGATCATCTTCTCGCATTTCAGGAGCAATTGTCTCCATGGGGCCAACTTTCTCATTTTTATTTGTAAGTGGATCAAAACTTGGATGCCAAACTAATCCAAAATCTGCAAGTTTGATTTTTTTATCTATAATTAAAATATTATTAGGTTTTATGTCTCTATGATAATATGAGAGATCATGTATACCTTTTAATCCTTTTGCTATTTCAATAAAGTAATATATTCTTTTTAGTGTAGTAATCCTATTATCGTTAAAATTTTGAGATTGTTTCCCCAATCGGCATAATATACCAATAAATACCATCGTCAGTTATGTTGTAATCTATAAGTTTTATTACGTTCAGACTTTTTAATTTGCTTAACTTTTCAAGTGCTTGTATCTCATTTTTAAACCTGTTTTTTTGTTTTTCATTCCATTCTTTAGTTCGAAATCTTTGTAAGTACTTTAATGCAAAGTATTTACCATCAGTAATTCTTTTAACTTTATAAACTTTGCTATTACTACCCTCACCAATGTAATCACAAAGCTCGTAGTTTTCTATGAAATGCGTCCCTAAATCTTTATCCTTAATCATCATACTCAGCGCTCGCTTTTTCTGATTCATAATCTCTATAAAAACTATCAGATATATTCTTTAAAATTTTATATGTTTTAGGATACATTTTTGAGTTATTTGCATAATTCTCATATTTATTAGCTATAGTTAAGTAATCGGATCCATCTGAAATAGTTCTAACGCCTATTCTATTACTTATTTCAATAGCAAAACCTATAAGCAACTCTTCATCAAAAATATCTTCAATTACTTTTTTAACAGACTTCTGAGGAAATTCACCTTCATTTATTATATTTGTATTTGCTAAAAAGTGACCCAAATATTGTAATCCAATTTTCTGTTGATTGTTTATAGTCACAGCATTGATATATTCATCACACCAATCTTTTAATAAATTATATTCTATTGGACCACTACCATCATTTGTAGGTGAAAACTTAATTGAAAACAGTATGGTATGAGATATTTCAGCTAACTTTTTATCATTTTCATCAAGTAAATTAACATTATTATCACTTTCTCTTTTATAAGAATACTTAATTAATTCAGTTGCTAATTTCGGATTCTTGCTGAGGTTATACCTCAAATACCTTAATTCATTTTTATTACTTAAAATTGGTAAAAAGTAAATTTCTAAATTCATTACATTCTGTGAAATATCTTCTTTTGGAAAATCATCTTCATAGATTCTTCTAAATATCCTTTCAATGTGGTATGATGTAATTTGATGATGAACCATATCACTTTCCCTTATAACTTCAAGTACTTTTATTAGCTTATCAGTTGGATAGTTATAACGATCTGCCAATTCAATCAATGCTCTTGCATTTTTGTAATTAATATAATTATTTAAAGCAAAATCTTTTACATCTTCATTAACCCTATATATGAAATTTTCATTTTTCCAAAATATTTCTTTATACTCATCATCAAGGTCCTTTAAATATTCTATGGTAGTGTTATCGATTGTAATATGACTAAAAATTAATTTAATATATTGTTCATTATCTAGCTTATCGCTATTAATAACTAAATCAACAATCTCCAGACCAAATTTAGAATAAAGCAAACCATAATATGATGATAATATCATAGATTTTTCTTCAGTTATCAAACAATTGCTTATGTTCTCAATAAAATTAATATCACTTTTTTCTTCAGCTAGATAAATACCAATAATATTTGGGGCTTTTTCATCAAACCTACTAATAAAATCACACCAATCAATATTAAGATCTACGAGTTTTTTTATCGAGTATCTTCGTAGCTCGTCTTCGAGCTTCTGATTTTTATGAATGGAGTTATGATCATCATTTTTCTCAAAAACAACTGGATTAAGTAAAATATCATCATATGATTCGAATATATACTGATATTTATATGATTCGTCTTGAAATACAATTTCATCAAGAATTTCCTTCTCAAGTTTATCAAGATCCTCTTTACTATAAGCCCATTCAGAACCTTGAAAGTGACGATGTCGAGAAATTAATCTATAAACAACTTTATATAATTTATATTTTTCTATATCAGATAACTCATTTAGCAATTTATTGGTTATTGCCTTCAACTCTTCAAATTTTCCGAAATTAAAAAATAATGTATTTTTAAAAATATAACATAAGTTATCAACGTTTCCATTAATATTATTAAAAGCAATTTCATAATATTTCATATATGTATCATATATCTGATTTCTATTTTGTAATTCATTACATAATAAAAAAGTTGAAAATTTCGGCTTACATAAACTAGAAATAACTTTGCTATTATTTGAGGGTAATAACTTATTAAGTAGCTGCCATCCTTTTTTTCTATTTTCAACAATACATCTTACAAATTCTACTTTATCATCAATTGTATATATATATTCATGATTCCATGCAACTAAAGCGTTGTATAAAGTGTTCATTGGAGAATTTGATAATTTATACTCGATATCTAAATCCATAAGTTTTGATAAGATAACTATCGCTCTATAAACATAATCTTCAGCATAAAGTGCCTTCTCTAATGTCCAAATAACATGTGTATAGTAATTTCTACCACTAATAAAATCATCTGATTTTTCAATAAAAAGATTTAATAAACCTGAATTTTCTTTTTCTAATTCTGATTCAAACTTACTTAGCACAGCATCAGGATTAATTTCGTAAATTAAAGGCAAGACCTCTGAAATCGCAAGCCATTCCTTACGATTTTCAACTTTATAAATTATACTTTTTATTTTTTCTTGTATTAAGTGATTAATCTTCAGCTCCGGCCTTGATAAATAAATTAAGGTTTCTATAAAGCCATTTCTTAATTCATCTGAATATTGTGGTCTATATCCTAATACCCTTGCATAATAATGCTTCTCTATAGGCAAATTAAATTTTGGATCAATTTCATCAAAAATTAGATCAATCAATGGTTCTATTTTTTCGAATAATGAGTCATCAATATAATCTGCAAAATAGTTCCATGCATCTTCAGCATCAGATATCAAATACCTACTATCATTATACCAAGTAATAAATGTAACATAAAAAGGATCTTGAGGATCATTTATTTCATTTAGTATTTTTAGATAATCCTTATACTTTAGATTATTATCAAGTAATAATTCAAAAAATACATCATCTTTATCAATCCATTGATTTATTATCATGGCAGGTAATAAAATCTCGTAATTTTGGGGATTTGCCCATGAAGGTTCCTTTTGCTTACCTAATAATAGTTTCCGCAATAAAATAGTATAATTATTTCTTGAATATTTAGAGATTGAATATGCTTCCTGATAATCAAAGCCACACTGAGTAACCTTTTCGACTAAATTTCTAAAAAACCTTTTATCTAATTCTATAAAATTCTGTGATTTAGAATAATCGTTTTTTCCGTATATAAAAAAACATTTATTGTTTTCTATAACAGCCAAATTATCGTTATTATAAAACCTATTTATAAATATATAATTTATATATTTTTCCTTACTTAAACTCTGCCAAGTTTCTTCATCTTCTACAATTATTAACTTGTCTTTATACTTATATAAACGTTTGTCATTTAAAAAAATATAAGCTATATATGCTACTGTTTCAAAAACATTTTCACCCTTAATATTTATTACATTTTTATCTAACTGACTAAGTATGTTATTTACAAACTCTTTATTTTCATGGTTAAAAAGTTCTAATGTGCATCCGTTTTTTGTATTTGATACATACCATTCATTTAGTTCATCACATGTTTTTATCTTATGACCATATGTCTTAAGTTCATCTATTTTATTTACAAGTTTATTTATTTCTCTATTTAGTTCTACGTGATCTTGCTTATTCTCATTACGAAAATCATTCAAAAAAACCCTATCATATTCTTCTGGGAAGTTTTCTTCAAGTTTTCTTCTAAATACATCAATAAACATATCAATATATCGCTGTCTGTCCATATTATATAAGTCATTTTTTGAGAAGAATTCAACAAGTTGTATTTTTACTTTTTCTATTAATAAATATCCTGAATTTTTATTTTCTTTAGCTATTAATTCTAAACTTTCTTCAGAAAATAATATACTTAGTTGATCAAATAATTCACCTTTATCATGCTCTAAATTAAGAATATCGTCTCCAATTGAAACAAACATATCATTCCATGCTTTTGTATTTTTCATTTCTTTAAAAATCGGAACAGCTTTCTCAATTATCTCCAATGTTTTTAAAAAATCCATATCGTTTTTCTCCTTATAGAATACATCTTATCCTGTGGGTAACCTTCTTCTGATATATCTAACATTTTATTTATTACTTGTATTGCTTCAGAAGTTTGCCCGATTAGAATAGGTACAAGAGTTTTCATATTAAATTCTGAAATAAATTGTTATATTTCTAATCCAAGAACTCTGTATCAATATTTGCAATTTAAGTGCTATATATACGTCTACGCTGT
>CAYNDC010000073.1:0-7290 GCA_964396085.1 uncultured Clostridium sp.
CGAAACACCCCTCGAGCGTGCGTCCGAAAGCGTCCGCGGGCGCGTCCAGCTCCCGGCAGCCTTCGTTTTCCAGCGCGCCGAGCTGTGCGATGCCTTCCGCCACGATTTGATCCAGCGCAGGCCTTCGCGCGTGCACCTTTTTGTGTGCCGCGTCAAGCAACAGCCGACCGCCGGCAGCTTTCCATGTATGCTCGTCGTGCGCATCGTCCAAGAGCTTGTACCAGGCCAGGATCACGTTGAGATCTGCCGCAGCATCCAGGCGCGGGTTTGGCTCGATCATGGGTGCCTTCTTTTTAAACGGCTTATATCCGCACCGGCGCGGGGCACACGCGTCCGCCTCCGTGGAGACGCCAGAGAGGAGTATGGCCGCAAACACGCAGTCGTAATTTAAAAAAAGCCGCGCTGCTTCGCCGTAGTGATCGCCCATGGCGCGGCAAAGCCCGCAGTAATACGCCTGATACCGCGTGAGATCCCGCACCTTCAGCTCGTTTCTTTCGGGCGTAACGTATCCAAACATATGGGTTATTTTAGCATATCCTTTCAAAAAGGAAAAGCACCGCAGCAGTGTCTTGGAGATGCTAGGAAATAAATCATTCACAAATGTGACTTGCCTACTTCAAAAATGAGCGCATATTTGCTACAATGTATAATGTAATAGCCGGAAACGGCAAATATGTATTGGAGGATTCAAAACCAATGAAAAGGATCGCTGCGATTCTACTTGTGCTTCTAATGACGGCAACGCTGTTTGCCGCGTGCGGCAAGGATGAAACCCGTGAGATCGCGTTGGTAACGGACGTCGGCAACATCGACGACAAGAGCTTCAACGAGGGTTCATGGCATGGCGTTGAGGAGTATGCGACGGAGAACAACAAGACCTTCGCGTACTACAGGCCCTCCGAAGACACCCAGGCTGCGCGCGTAGAGACCATCGGCACCGCCATCGAAAACGGTGCGAAGGTCGTCGTCTGCCCGGGCTTCCTGTTTGAAACCGCCCTCTATGAGGTACAGGAACAGTATCCCGAAGTGATGTTCCTGCTGCTTGACGGCGAACCCCACGATGAAAATTACAGCTACAAGACCGCCTCGAACGTGCATTGCATCCTCTATCAGGAAGAGCAGGCCGGTTACTTCGCGGGCTACGCCGCTGTGATGGACGGCTACCGCAACCTCGGTTTCCTCGGTGGCATGGCAGTTCCCGCCGTCATCCGTTACGGCTACGGGTTCGTGTTGGGTGCTGAGGCAGCCGCAGCCGAGCTTGGCCTCGCCGCGGGCGATGTGAACATCAAGCACTGGTACAGCGGCGTGTTTAGCGCAAACGATGACATCCGCGTGAAGATGGCCGGTTGGTATTCCGAAGGGACCGAGGTCGTGTTCGCCTGCGGCGGCGGCATCTACAGCTCCGCGCTCACCGCTGCTGAAGAAGCCAACGGCAAGGTCATCGGCGTCGACGTCGACCAGGCCGGCGAATCCCCGCTGATCATCACCTCCGCCATGAAGAACCTCACCCAGTCCGTCAAGCTCGCGCTTGCAGACCTCTACGCCAACAACGGCAAATGGCCCGAAGCAGAAGCCGGCAAGACCGCCCTGCTCGGCGCTGCGCAGGACTGCGTGGGTCTCCCCACCGCTGCCGATTCCTGGAGGCTCGCCACGTTCACCGTCGAGCAATACGAGGCGCTCTTCAACCAGGTTAAGGATGGCACCATCGTCGTGGACAACAGCTCCGATCCCGATGTGAAGCCCGTCACCACCCTTTGCAGCGTAGATTACCAAGGCTAATGAAGCTGATCCACTAAGGACATTCGGGGCCTGGGACTCTTCCCGGGCCCCGGACTTAACAGGAATCATTCCCTATTTTTATCCGCATATTATCCGCACGTCTATGGCACCGAAGGGAGTATCGCTATGAGCGAATTCGTAATAGAGATGCTGAATATCACCAAGGATTTTCCCGGCATCCGCGCGAACGATGACGTTACCGTCCAACTTAGGCAGGGCGAAATTCATGCGCTGCTGGGCGAAAACGGCGCGGGGAAATCCACGCTCATGAGCGTGTTGTTCGGCCTCTATCAGCCCAACGCCGGCGTAATCCGTAAAAACGGAGAAGTGGTGCGCATTTCCGATCCAAACGATGCCAACGCCCTTCACATCGGCATGGTTCACCAGCATTTTAAGCTCGTGGAGATCTTCACCGTGCTGGAAAACATTATGCTAGGCGTAGAGACAACCAAATTAGGCTTTATCGATAAAGCGCAGGCACGTAAATCCGTGGTTGAGCTGAGCGAGCGTTACGGGCTTCGCATCGACCCGGATGCCCTCATCGAAAACATTTCAGTCGGAATGCAGCAGCGCGTTGAAATCCTAAAAATGCTCTATCGCGACAATGAAATCCTCATTTTCGATGAACCGACTGCCGTGCTCACCCCGCAGGAAATCGACGAGCTGATGGAGATCATGCGCAGCTTCACCCGCGAGGGAAAATCCATCCTCTTTATTACGCACAAGCTCAACGAAATTATGGCTGTTGCCGACCGCTGCACGGTGCTGCGCAAGGGAAAATGCGTTGGCACAGTGGAAATCTCCAACACCAGCAAGGAGGAACTGTCGCGCATGATGGTCGGGCGCGACGTGTGCTTTGAAATCGAAAAGGCACAGGCGGCTCCGCAGGAGGTCATACTTGCGGTGAAGGATGTAACCGTCCCCTCCAAAGCGCATAAAAACAATGCCGTGAAGGATGTGTCCTTCAAGGTGCGTGCAGGCGAGATCGTTTGCCTCGCCGGCATCGAGGGCAACGGGCAGACCGAATTCGTCCACGCGCTCACCGGCCTTGAAAAACTCGGCGCAGGGAAGATTGAGCTTTGCGGCGTGGATATTACCCGCGCGCCCATACGCGCGCGCTCCAAGCTCGGCATCAGCCATATCCCTGAGGATAGGCACAAGCACGGGCTGATTTTAGACTTTACGCTTGAAGAAAACCTCGTGCTCCAGCGGTATTGGGAGCCGGCCTTCCAACGGCGCGGCTTCATCCGCAAGGGCGAGGTTCGAAAATATGCAAATAAGCTGATCGCTCAATACGATATCCGCTCGGGCCAGGGCGCCGTGACAAGCGTGCGTAGCATGTCCGGCGGCAACCAACAAAAGGCGATCGTCGCGCGCGAACTGGATAAAAAACCCCGCCTGCTCGTTGCCGTACAGCCCACGCGCGGGCTTGATGTGGGTGCGATTGAGTACATCCACAGCCAGCTCATCGCCGCGCGCGACGCAGGCGCAGCAGTGTTGCTCGTCTCCCTCGAACTCGACGAGGTCATGAACATCAGCGACCGGCTCCTGGTGATGTACGAGGGCGAACTTGTGGGCGAGCTTAATCCCGAAACGACCAACGTGCAGGAGCTTGGCTTATATATGGCGGGCGCGAAGCGCGCTACGACGAGGTGAAACCGATGACATTTTTTAAAAAGCTAACGCACAGCAAGGGCTTTATGAGCTTTATGGCCTCACTCGCCTCCATCGTGGTGGGGCTATTCGTAGGCATGGTCGTGCTTTTCTTCTTCGATGCATCGCACACCTTATGGGGCATCGGCAAGATCGTAGCGACGGGCCTCATGAGCCTTCCCAAATTCGCTAAGGTGCTCTATCAGGCGGCCCCGCTTATCCTCACGGGCCTTTCGGTGGGCTTCGCATTCAAAACGGGCCTGTTCAACATCGGCGCTTCGGGGCAATACACGTTGGGTGGTTTTTTCGCAATACTCTGCGCGATGGTCTTTAAGCTGCCCTGGTATGTTTCCCTGCTTGCGGCGATGGTCGGCGGAGCGCTCTGGGGCGCGATCCCCGGCATCTGCAAGGCATTTTTCAATGTAAATGAGGTCATCACCTCCATCATGTTCAACTGGGTCGGCCTGTTCGCCGTAAACCTTGCCTTTAGCAACATGACGGGTTATCTTGATGTGGGCAACCGCACGCTGCCTATCTCTTCCGCCTACACCATCCCAAAGCTCGGGCTGGATAAGCTTTTCTCTTCCCCTTACATGAACGTGAGCATTTTCATCGCCGCCTTTTTTGCGCTCATAATCTGGGGGGTTTTATCGAAAACAACCTTTGGCTATGAACTGCGCGCGTGCGGCTCCAACCGCAGCGCCAGCATCTATGCGGGCATCAACGCCCGGCGCAACATCGTGCTTTCGATGCTCATTGCAGGCGCTCTGGCGGGCGTTGGCGGCGGGATTTTCTACCTCAACGGTACCGCGCAGTATACGATTGAAAAATCGCTGCTGTCGATGGGCTTCAACGGCATCCCCGTGGCGTTGCTGGCCACCTCCCACCCGCTAGGCACCATTTTCAGCGCACTGTTCATCTCCTACATACAGGTCGGGGGCGAGGCGATGCAGCCGGTGTTTGTGTCCGAGATCATCGATATTATCATGGCGGTGATCATCTATCTCGCTGCTTTCGCGCTCATCATGCGCGGCCTCGTGGGAAAAATCATCCGGGTGGACGCCGATCATGCCGTTTCCGCAGCCATGCCGCCCGCCGGCGGTGCCGAACCAGGCGATGACAACGATGCACCCGACGAAAACGCACAAGGAGGGAACGCCCTATGAGTTTTCAGATCAAGCTGATTGCGGACATTCTCAGCGCCACGATCATCTTTGCGGTGCCGCTGTTGCTCGTGGCCCTTGGCGGTATGTTTTCGGAACGAAGCGGCATCATCAACATCGCGCTTGAAGGCATTATGATCGTTGGCGCGCTTGCGGGCACACTCACGCTTCGCGCATTCAACTTAAGCTCTTTCGGCCCCGCGCACCCGCAGTTGGCGATGTTGATAGCCATTCTCCTGAGCGCCGTATGCGGAAGCGTTTTCTCTCTCCTGCTCGCGTTCGCCTCGATCAACCTGCGAGCGGACCAAACCATCGGCGGCACGGCGCTCAACATGGCCGCCCCCGCCCTCGCCATCGTCATCACTTGGGCGGTACAAGGTCAGGGCCAGACGACGATCCTCACGCCAAGCTGGATTCGCATCACCGCCGCTTCCGTTGGTTTGCCGGACAACCCCGGTAGTTTCCTGCAATACTTCACATTCAAGAGCCTGTACCTCACGCTGCCCGTGGCGATCGTTCTGTTCATCGCCGGCACGATCCTACTCTATAAAACGCGCTTTGGCCTTCGCCTTCGCGCCTGTGGCGAGCATCCGCAGGCGGCGGATTCCGTAGGCATCAACGTGTTTAAGATGCGCTATGCGGGCGTTGCCATCTCTGGCTTCCTTGGCGGCATCGGCGGGCTTGCCTACACGATTGCAGCGGGTTCGGCCTTCCAATCCACTGTAATGGGCTACGGCTTCCTCGCTTTGGCGGTGATGATCTTTGGCAACTGGAAGCCGCTTAACATTCTGGGCGCGGCTGTGTTCTTCGCGCTGTTCAAGGTGATCAGCTCCATGAGCGCGAGCATCCCTTTCCTGCCCAGTTTTCCCAGTGTCAAATCGAGCGAATATATCTACCTGATGCTCCCCTACCTCGTCACGATGATCGTTTTGATTTTGACCTCGAAGAAGTCCCGTGCGCCAAAGGCTGAAGGCATTCCATATGATAAAGGTGCTAGATAAGACATGGCAAAGTTATATTACCGTTACGGCGCGATGAGTTCGAGCAAAACCGCCAATGCCATCATGGTGAAACACAATTACAGGGAGCGCGGCCAGAACGCGCTGCTCGTCAAGCCGCGCATCGACTTGCGGGACGGACTGCACACGATAAAATCCCGCTCGGGCTTGAACGAGGAATGCGTGCTGTTCGATGAGATCGACCTCGAAGCCATAAAAGCCCACGCATACGATTGCATCATCGTTGACGAGGCACAATTCCTCACCAAAGAAGAGGTTCAGTTCCTTGCCGATGTTGTTGACATCTACAACATCCCTGTTATATGCTATGGACTGCGCGCCGATTTTTCGGGCAATTTCTTCCCCGGCAGCCGGTGGCTCATGGCCTGGGCGGACACGATCGAAGAAATCAAGACGATTTGCTGGTGCGGTCGCAAGGCTATTTGCAACGCGAGGCTCGATGGCAGAGGCGGCATCACGAAGATCGGCGAACAGGTCGTGCTCGGCGCGGACGATAAATACATCAGCCTATGCCGCAAACATTGGCGGGAGGGCGACCCGGGCCCCGGCCTCCGCGCAACCGAAATGAAGGAAAAGGATGAAGAAACATGAGATTTTATGTCGCGAGCGGGCTTGAAAACCACGGGCGTGTCCAAGCAGTCATCGAAAAGCTGCGCTCCTTGGATCATGAAATCGGCTATGACTGGACGACGCACGGCGATGTGCGCGGCCAAGGCTTGGACGTGCTCAACACCGTAGCCGGAAACGAGACCTTCGCCGTTATCGACGCGGGCTGCGTGCTGCTGCTTTTGCCGGGTGGCTTTGGCACGCACACGGAGCTTGGCCTCGCGCTGGCGAGCCGCTCGAATAAGCGAATTATCCTTTGGTCCGAAACTGGGCGGGAGTTTGGCGATGATCAAAACACTTGCGCCTTCTACCACCACAGCGCAATCAGGCGGTTGGTTTGCAGTTTTGACGAGTTGCTCACCACGCTTGAGACCATCTAAAGGCATTCTCCAACACGCTCAAAAGGAGTCCTGCGGGACTCCATTTTTCTGTTAAAAAAGCGCGGGGACCGATGTGAAATCGGTCTCCCGCACTATGATCGCATGATAGCGGGTTCATCGGGTCGATGGCGCCGCGCGATGATCGGGGGTTCTCCCCTATTTGAACGTTATCCCTGTTTGCCGCCGAAGAGCTTGGTGAAGAACGCGCTGACGGAGGCAAAGAAGCTTTTGACGCTCTCGCCGATTTTGGTGATGGTTTGCGAGGCGGCACTGGCCTTGTCAACCGTTTGCGCAAGGTTGATTAGCTTCTGGCGCAGTTCGTCCACATCAAGCTTCTCGAGGCTTCTGCAAAGCTTAAGAAGTTGCTCGACCTGCGCGT
Source organism: uncultured Clostridium sp. (assembly GCA_964396085.1). Lineage (GTDB taxonomy): Bacteria > Bacillota > Clostridia > Christensenellales > CAG-138 > Phil1. The sequence continues at coordinate 6,980 of CAYNDC010000073.1, forward strand.
CGTTAATGACGACGTTATAGCTTTCGGCTATCTTTTTGATTTCGGCGCGCACCTCATCATCCGTCATGGTCTGGGTCTGGTCGAGGATTTTCTTCAGCTCGTTTACAATTTGCGCTGCTTCCGTGCTGCCGATATATTCAGCCAGATCGCCCGTGGTGATGAGCTCCTCAACGCCAACGGATTTGGCAAGCTCGGAAAGGGTTTGGCCGGTGATGTCCTCATAGGCCCGATAAACGCCCGTAAGCGCCGCCGTGCCGGAAACCGGGAAGGGCGCGCTGACCATGACCTTCGCATCAGTAATGCCGGCGGTC
>CAYNDC010000074.1:0-7165 GCA_964396085.1 uncultured Clostridium sp.
TCGCATCAAAGCTCGCGGAGGCTTTTCCTCTGATCGTCATCGCCACGCACGATGAAAAAGAGGCCGCGTTGCTTGGCAGCTACACGAGCCTCGTCGTCGATTCCTTCTGAGTTGTATTCGGCGAATCTATTCGAGATCCAAAAGCCCCACGCGCTCAACCCCCGTAAGCGCGCCGAGCGCCGCGAGGGTTTCCTCCACGCTTCGATCTAATTCTCCGATATCGAGTGAAATCACCACGCTCGCCCGCTCCCTGATGGGCGGGTTTTGCATAATGGTGAGCACGTTCGCGCCCATGTCCGCCAAGGAGCTGAGCACGCGCCCCAGCACGCCCGGCTCATGGTTGAGGAGCATTGACAGCACGGCCTTCCTGCGTGAGGCGTTCTCCCCCGCGCTGAACACGAGATCTTTATATTTATAGTAGGTGCTACGTGCGATGCCGGCCATGCGCGCGGCCTCGCTCACCTCCCGCGCCGTACCGCGCCGCAGGATTTCGCGCGCTTCGACGACCTTTTCATAGCAGGCCGGCAACGCGGACTTATGGACGATCAGATACTCGCTCTTCATCATGCTTGCACGGTCGGCCGGCCCACCCGCGTTCAAAGTGCGCGGGCGATCGCCGCCGCAAGCTGCACGTTGTTGAGCACCAACGCGATGTTCGCCTCCAGGCTCTGCCCGCCTGTGAGCTGCTTGACCCGCGCGAGCAGGAAGGGGGTAATCGCCTTGCCGTGGACTCCCTCTGCCACAGCTTCCTCCACAGCGCGTTCGATGATGCCGTCGATGACGGCCGGATCCATCGAATACTCCTCCGGCACAGGGTTTACCACGAGCATGCCGCCGCAATAGCCAAGCTTTTCCTTTGCACGAATGACAGCCGCGATCTCCTGCGGCTCGTCCATGCGGAAGTCCACCGGGAGACCGCTTGTGCGCGTAAAGAACGCGGGCAGTTCCGCCGTTTGGTAACCGAGCACGGGCACGCCGCGCGTTTCGAGATACTCCAGCGTAAGCCCGAGATCGAGGATGCTCTTCGGCCCCGCGCACACTACCGTAACGGGGGTTTTGGCAAGCTCCTCCAAATCCGCGGAAACGTCCATCGTACGCTCTGCGCCCCGGTGCACGCCGCCGATTCCGCCTGTGGCGAACACGCGGATGCCCGCCATTGCGGCGAGGATCATCGTTGCGGCGACGGTCGTCGCGCCGTCAAGTTTGCGTGCCATGATGACGGGAAGGTCGCGGCGGCTTGCCTTTAGCACGCGCTCCCCGCCTTTTGCGAGGAACTCGAGCTGCGCCTCCTCCAACCCCACATAGGCCTTGCCGCCGATTACGGCGCAGGTCGCAGGCGTCGCGCCGTTCTCCCGCGCCACGCGTTCGCAGGCTTTTGCGGTTTCAAGGTTTTTGGGATAGGGCATGCCGTGCGAGATGATTGTGGACTCCAACGCGACGATGGGAGCGCCCGTCTCGAGCGCCCGACGCACCTCATCCGAACAGATGATTTGATCCTTTGCAGGGATATTTAACATGGCTTTTCTCCTCTCGAGATAACATAGCTTTTTATGAGTATACCACAATACCCGCGCCGTGAAAACAAGATGCTCCTGTTCCATTTGGGCGCTTTTATGGTAGAATAAGCTATTAACTGTGAAAAGGGGTGGACTTTTGGCAAAAAAGCTTTCCGCAGCGCTCTTCAAGGCCGCCTGTTACACATTGCTGTTCGTGGGGATGCAGCTGCTCGTTAGCGCCGCCTTTGCGCTGATTGCCGGCTTCGCGGAGCTTCGCGCAATCAACTCCCAAGGGCTTGATTTGGATATGGACGCTATCTCGCGCGTGATTTCCCAGGCTCTCTATGGAAATGCGCTCCTGATCGCGCTCGTCTCCAACATCCTGTCTCTCCTGTTTATCTTCATTTTCTTCACAGCGCGCAAAAAGAAATTTTTCGCGCAGATCTATATTGAAAAAGGGCTGCCTGCCCTCGCATATCTTCCGCTGCTGATCGGGGGTGTTTGCCTCGCGGGCTTTGTTGGCATGCTCCTCGACCTGCTGCCCATCCCCCAGAGCGTTTGGGATCAATACGAGCAGAGTGCCTCCGCGCTCGGCGGCACAGGGCTTGTCGCCATCCTCGCGACGGTGTTGGTGACCCCCGTCGCAGAGGAGGTGTTCTTCCGCGGCCTCGTGTATACGCGTCTGCGGCGGGCGATGCCAAGCGCGATTGCCATGGTGCTCTCCAGCCTCGTTTTCGGCCTGCTGCACGCGCAATTCATCTGGATTTGCTACGCCACGGCCGTTGGCCTTGTTATGGCACTCGTGTTCGAACGCACCGGCACCGTGCGTGCCACCATCGCGCTGCATCTGTCCTTCAACCTCGCGGGTGGTTATCTGCTCGCCGGCACATCCTCAAGCCCCGCGCTCGCCTTTGCGTTTGCCGCAGGCATCGCGCTTTGCTGGATTTGGCTTTGTCGAATCTGCGCATATACCAAACTCAGGCCGGAGGACGATTGCAATGGATAAAACCGAAATTGAACGCCGCATCAAACTGGGACGCGCCTTTACAAAATGCACAATGGATGATGACAACGACTTCATATCCGACCAGCAGCTGCAGCTCCCCCAACCGCCGCTTGCCAAGGAACCATCCACTGGTGACCTCATCCGCCTGCCGCGCGATTTTACGGGGCTCCCTCTCCACCTCGATTACGCAAAGCTCGTCTTTGCCCGCGCTACGCACCGCATCTACACGGGCGAAGGGTTGACGCTCGAGGAACTATCCTTTTTGCTATGGGCCTCGCAAGGGGTGAAAGGCATCCGCGGCAACAGTTACGCGACGTTGCGCACCGTGCCCTCGGGCGGCGCGCGGCACGCGTTTGAAGCGTATCTCGTAGTCAACAACGTAGCCGGCCTCGAGCAGGGCGCGTACCATTACCTGCCGCTGACGCACGCGCTCGAGTTTCTCGGCCCCGTGCAAAACCCGCAGGAGACGCTCTATTCCATGCTCATGGAGCAGAAGTGGGCGATCAAGGCACCGGTGGTTTTCTTCTTTAGTTGCGTGCCCTACCGCGCTGAATGGCGCTACGGCATCAACGCACACAGGATCGTGATGGTGGACCTCGGCCATGTCGGCCAGGCATTGTACCTGGCGGCAGAAGCGCTGGGCCTTGGCACCTGTGGCATCGGCGCATTCGCGCAGCAGCCGTGCGACGCGCTCTTCTCCCTCGATGGGGTGGAGGAATACACCGTTTACGCGCAGCCCGTGGGCCGTTATACGCAAGCCGATGCGCCAAAAGAGCAAGAGATTTACGCATTTCTCAAACAGGACGAAGAATGACCTTTGCGCGCGTCGCGGCTTCATTACAGGAGCTCCGCCGCGGCAGCCGCTAGCCCTGCCTGGTTTTACGGCTGCGGCGTACTGCCCGGCAACGTCGTTTCCCCGGGCGTTGGCGTGGGGGTCGGGGTGGGAGATGGCGACGGCGCGGCAGGTCCGATGAGCATGATTCCCTGAATAGAACGGTATTTATCGCGGCTGACGAGCTTCCTTTCGATCAGGGAACCGTCGGCCGCATAATATTCCTGATAGGTTTCTGTCGTAATGCCCACATGCGACTCGCGTACGACCTGGGTCTCCCCCGGCGCGAGGGACGGATCCACCGTCACCTCCGTGCCAAGGTCCTCCAACGTGCCTGTCTTTTTACTGGTGACGCGGATGGTCACGCCGTTTGCGGGCGGGCGACCGTAGAGCCGCACGGTGATGGTCTTTTCCCTCTCGTTTGTGAACGCGCGGATGAACAAACGCGCGCCCGTGGTGTTGCGAAAGCACAGATCCGGGCCGCCGGTGCTGATGGTGGCATCCCGACCGGCGGCGATGTAGCCTAGCGGCCAGGAATGGTAGGTGCGTTCGGTGATTTCAAGGTCCGCCATTAGCGCCGCGTTGTAGAGCGTACTGCTCACTTGGCACACGCCCCCGCCGTATTCCTGCACGTAGGCGCCGTAGCGAATGCCCGTCGCCATTTTCCAGCCGTTCTCGCCGTTGCGCGGGCCCAGCGCATCGTTGATGCTGAAGATTTCCTCCGGCTCAACCACAGCGCGGTTGATGAGACCCGCGGCCTTTACGATGTTAAACACCCGGTTTGCCTTGGAATAGGTCGATCCCTTAAAAGAAGTTGAAAACTCGCAGATGAGCTGCGTGTCGTTCTGCGCATCCGCCAGAGTGTAATCAGCAGGGATATCGCTTGCCTGCGCTTCGATAACGCCGCCCTCAAGGGCGAGCGCGCCCTGCGTTAGCCGCAGCGCGAGGTCCTTTTCATCCACCTCGAACCCCACGGTTTCCGTTCGATAGGAGAATTCCGTTTCTGCCTGCTCATCATAATAAACCTCGGCATCGCTCGGTTGCCGGTTGAGGGAAAGAGCGGTCTGCTGTGCCACCCGCAACACAACGGTTTCGCTCACGGAGATACTCGTCGTAAATGTGCGTGTTTCTTCCTTCCACAGGCTTTTCTTAGGGGGAAGCGACGCGGCGTGCGCAAGCACGCTGTCCGTATTGAAGCCGATGCCAAGCTCCGTACCGCGGATGAGCGCGTCCTCCCCTCTGGCGCGCACGGTGTAGGAAAGCTCAGCAATGCGCTGTTCCTGTGCGCCGGATAGCACGCGCCGCGCCTCGAGTATTTCCAAGCCTGAAACATCCACGCCGTCTATGATGATGTTCTCCCCCAGCCTTGCGCCGTCCCGCACAGCCTCCTCGATTGTGGCGTACTGCCGGGATTGGCACCCCACTGCCAGCAAAGTGCAAAAAAGCGCCGCGGCTAAAAAAACGAATCGCTTCATACTCCTCCTCCAACAAACTTATTATGCACGGCAGCGCAGCGTCGAAATCGCGGTAATTTGTTGATTTTATGAACGATTGTATACTTGTTTTTCTTGCATGTTGGTTGTTTTTCGCATACAATGGCGTTAGTTACGGAGGAGTTTTTATGTATTTCGACCTGAGCGATAAGCAATCTCTCACGGCAAAGGTTTACGCGCACATCCGCGATGATATCATCGAGGGAAAATACCAAAACGGCGATTGTTTAGTGGAAACCCGGCTTGCCGAGGAGCTGGACGTCAGCCGTACGCCCGTGCGCGAGGCGCTCAAGCAACTGGAGCTGGAGGACCTAGTCGTCAGCATTCCCAACAGAGGCGTCATGGTGCAGGGCATGTCGAGCCACGACATCGACGATATCTTCACCATCCGCCACCTCCTCGAGGGGCAGGCCGCTTACTGGGCGGCGGAGCGCATCGATCAGGACAGCCTCTCCCGGCTCACGGAAATAATCGAGTTGATGGAAATGTATACCCGTAAAAACGATGCGAGCAATCTCGCGCGCATGGATACCGAATTTCACAATGTGATCTTTCTCGCCTGCAACAGCCGCGTGCTGCGGCATATCCTCGCGCAGCTCCACCAGAACACGCGGCAGGTGCGGCGTACCTCTCTCACCGCGCCCGAGCGGCCCGGTCAGTCGCTTAGCGAGCATCGAAAAATTTTTGAAGCCATCGAGCGGCAAGATCCCCAAAGCGCAAAACTCGCCATGGAGGCGCACGTCGTAAACGCCCATTCCCGCCGGTCCGGCGAGTAATGCTTTGCCTCGTCCAACGAGGCTTTTTCATATCGTCCATACTATCACCAAGCAAGGAGCCGACATGAAAAAGGATTTGATCTGCAAGGGGGAAGTCTATCCCGTTGGGGGACCCGGCCGTTTTTTGTTAGGCCGCGCAGAACAGCTCGTACCCGCGCTCGCTGCCGAATGGGGCGGCAAGGTGGATTTGATCTGCATCGACCCGCCCTTTGGCACAGGGGAGAGTTTTTGCATCAAACCCCCAGGCGCGAAGGAGAAGCTGGTCGTTCCCGTCTATCGGGACAGGCTGAGCGAGGCCGACTATTTCGCTATGATGCGCGCCGTGCTCACATCCAGCCGCGAACTGCTCGCGCCTGAAGGCTCTTTGTACCTGCACATCGACTACCGCATGAGCGCGAAGCTGCGCCTCATGATGGACGAAATCTTCGGCGAGGAAAACTTCCTCAACGAAATCATCTGGACCTATAAATCGGGAGGACGCTCGCTCAAGCATTACGCGCGCAAGCACGACACGATCTTATTTTACCGCAAAACTCCCGCCGTCTTTTTCAACATCGCTGCTGTAGGCGTGCCGCGCGGGCCGCAAAAGCGCAACAACATGAAGCGCATCGTCGATGAAGACGGCCGCGTGTGTTTCTCCATCCGTTCGGGCGGGAAAACCTACACGTATTATGAGGATACGCCCATTTATCCCAGCGACGTTTGGGACGATATCGAGCACATGCACCAGCGCGATCCCGAACGCACAGGCTTCATGACGCAAAAACCCTCCGCGCTGCTGCGCCGGATGATCCTCGCCTCCTCAAAAGAGGGCGGCCTCGTGGCCGACTTCTTTTCGGGCAGCGGCACCACTGCGGCCACGGCCTCGGAGCTTGGCCGCCGCTACCTCGCTCTGGATGCCTCCCCCGCCGCGATGGGCGTGTTCCGTCGCCGCCTGCTCGCGGGGCATCGGGAAAGCTCTCTCTTGCGGCACGCGAAGGAGATGCGCATCGAATATGCCCAAATGCCCGCATCCGCCATCGAAGCACAGTTTGGGGTAACCCGTGCGCACGGGCGTGTCGAGGTAACGTTTGTGAGTTTTTCCGGCGCATGGGGCGTCGCCTACGCCGCGCTGGGCGTGCTCGATCAGGAGGGTTTTTTCCACCCGGAAAACTACACGCTCGTCCCCGCCTCCGGCGCGCGCCTCACCGCGCGCGAGGGCGCGGTGCTTCAGGTTGTCGATCATGCGGGCGGCATGGCGTTTTTTGAGCTGACAGGCGAGAGCCAATAAGAATAAACGTCGAATCAAGAACGGCTTGCGCACATTCGCGCAAGCCGTTTTGATTGAGATCGGTGTGTGTTAGTCGTTATGGCGCAGGGTTGCCTTTGCCTCGAGCTCGAGCAGCTTCGCGGCGGGATCCTTCACCTTGGCGAGGAAGATCATCGCGGCAATGATGTAAGGCTTGAAGGAGGCCTGCTTATAGAGCGGATCGCGGTAGCGGTCGAACACCGATGCAGCAACCTCGCCCTCGTCGCAGGAGATTCCGGTAATGTCGGCGGGCAGGCAGTGGAGATAAAGCGCC
>CAYNDC010000075.1:0-6841 GCA_964396085.1 uncultured Clostridium sp.
CGAAGGCTCCGTGAAGGGGAAGTAGCTCGGGCGAAAGCGCGTTTGCACCTCGTCGCCAAACACCGCGCGCACGAACGCATTGATGGTGCCCTTGAGATCCGCAAAGCTGATGTGACGGTCCACCACAAGTCCCTCCATCTGCATGAACACGGGGCTGTGGGAGGCATCCACCTCATCCACGCGGAACACGCGCCCGGGGATGACCAGGCGAAACGGCGGCTCGAGCGCGAGAAGCGCGCGCGCCTCGGCGGGGCTGGTATGCGTACGCAGCACCACGCGCTCGTTGACATAGAAAGTGTCCTGCATATCCCGCGCCGGATGGTCCTTGGGCAGGTTGAGCTTGGTGAAGTTATAGTCGTCATACTCCACCTCCGGCCCGTCGAAGGTGGTGAAGCCCATGCCCACGAGCGCGGTTCGGATGGCGCGGTAGGTCTGCGTCATCGGGTGCAGCCTGCCCATGGGGCGCCGGCGCACGCCCGGCTCGGTCACATCGAGCGCCTCGCGGGCAAAGCGTCGCTCCTGTGCGGCAGCAGCGATGTTTGCGCGCCGTGCGGCCACGGCCTCTTCCAGCTCCCTCTTGACTTGGTTCGCCGCCTGGCCAACCTTGGCGCGTTCTTCTTTTTCGAGCTTGCCCATCGTGCGAAGGATCTCCGTAAGCGAGCCACTGCGGCCCAATACGGAAACGCTCAACGCCTCGATTTCGCTCTCCTCACGCATGGCTTCAAGGCGCGCGAGCGCCTCCTCGCGGATCGATTGCAGTTTTTCGAGCATATCGTTTCCCTCCAGAACAAATAGTTAAAACAACGCAAACATATAAAAACGCGCCCTCGTCGCAGGGACGAAGGCGCGTTCGCGGTACCACCCTAATTCACCCCGCTATCATGGGGCCTCATTCGCTGTATCGGGCTTGCCCGGCGCCGACTACGCATCCCCATTTGTGTAATGAGGGACTTCCCCGGCGCGGCTCGGGGGAGAACTTCGTGCAAAAGCGCCCGCGGGCCGCTCGCAGCTATGCGGCCTTCTCTGAAACGGGTCCTTTGGCTTTGCCCCTTCGTCGCCATTTATTCGTTAGAGTATATCACAGCCCCGCGCGTGATTCAAGCGCGCCTTTGTTTTTTACAGGGTAAGCTCCATATACGCCTCGTCTGCCTCGACCTTGCCCGTAAAGCGGAAACCCGCGTCTTCATAGAGGCCAACGGCCGCTTCGTTGCCCGGCACGACGGAGAGTGACGCCGTCTTCGCGCCCAGGGCCTGAAGCTTCGCCAGAGCGAGCGCGAGCGCAGCCGCTCCAAAGCCCTTGTTCTGGAAGCGCGCGTCGACCATGAAGCGCCAGATTCCGTATTCGCCCTTGGCTTGATTGATATAGAGCATCACGAAGCCAACGGGCACATCGTCCTGCACAACCACATAGGGCAGCGCCATATCGCGCATCGCGTATGCCTGCGCGAGCGAGTAGGCATTATCGGCGACGAAGTGCTCCTGTGCGGGCGCAACTCTCAGGCGCAGCGCCTCGGAGAAGTTCGCCTCGTCCACCGGCTCGAGCGTGGGCTTGTCGCAAACCAGGTAGATCGCATCCAGTTCGCGGCGCAGCCTTTGCGCCAGCGTGTGCGCGCCGGTTTCATCCACCTCGGGCAGGCCGGCGGGATCCGCTGCGGGCGCGTTGACGAGCACAGTGAAGCTGACGCCGCGCTTTGGCGAAACGTAAACAGCGCTGCGCCACCCCTCAAAGCCCGCAAAAGCCGAATACCAGCCGTAATTGCGCTTCAGGCCGCAGGCGCTTTTCCCTTCCCGGGCGTCAAAGAACCTTTGGGTATCCGCCTGCCCCAAAAGCGCGCCCGTTCGAAGCGCCTCCAGGAAGCGAATCAGATCGAATGCCGAGCCCGTGGCGCCTGCATCCCCGCCGTCTCCCTCCGGCTGCCCGAGGGAAACGCTCCGCCCCTTGATGATTTCCGAATAATCGGCCTCGACCAAGCCGCCAAGCTCCGTTTCCTCCATGGCGAGCGGGGCGAAGATCCACCGCCGCATTAAAGCGGAAAGCGGCATTCCTGCTGCGCGTTCGAGCGCCATGCCCAACAGGCGGAAATTCGAGTGTGCGCCTTGTTCCTCCGCTGCGCCGGGTTCCGGCAGGGCGTTGAGAATCTCGATGAACGCAGCGTCCGCAATCCTCTGCCCCGCGGCCGCAAAGCGTGCCTTGTGTGCATCCGCAGCCGAAAGCTTTTCCTCGCGGATGCGCGCCTCGGCACAGCCCAAGAATGCGTTTTCGATATAATCGGGAGCGATCTTCTCCATAAAGAGCAGCTCGCCCAAGGAAATCCCCTTCGCGTGCGCGTACTCGGGCGCATAAAGGGAAAGGGCGTCGTCGAGGGAAAGCGTTCCTTCCCGCGCGAGTATAAACGCGAGGGAGGCGGTGAAAAGCGCCGTAATCTCGCCCAACGCAAAGCGCGTATGCAGAGAGTTGAGCGGCTTATCCTGCATGTTGGCAAAGCCGTAGGCGGTTTCGAGGATGGGCCTGCCGTCCTTTCGGATGCTGATTGCGCCGTTGAGCTTCCATTGGCGGATAATCGCCGAAAGCGCGCGCGGCGCGAAGGTATCCGCACTCTCCGGCGCATCCGGCGTAAGCTCCGGGAGCTCTTCCTCCCCCTCATAGGTGAGCTGCACCTGCGAGAGGAACGCGGGGATGGCGGTTGTGTAGCCAAGGTCCGTGAGCGTATGCGAAAAGCTCTCGAGCGTCTCCGCCTCGCCGTGGATGAGGAACACGCGGCGCGGTTTTGGGCTGATCTCCCCGAGCCAATCGATCAGCTCGCTCTTCCCCGCGTGGCCGGAGAACCCCTCCGCCTTCTTGATGGCGGCGTTGACCTTGATTTCCTCGCCAAAGAGCTTCACCTTGGCGGCGCCGTCGAGCAGCAGGCGGCCCAATGTACCACCGGCCTGATAGCCGGTAAAAATCACAGTAGAATCGCTGCGGTAGAGGTTGTGCTTGAGGTGGTGGAGAATGCGCCCCGCGTCGCACATGCCCGAGGAGGAGATGATGATATTGCAGCCGGGCTGGAAGTTGATCTGCTTGCTCTCCTGCGCCGTTTGGGACACGCGCAGCGAGGGAAAATCGAACGGCGAGCCGGATTTGGCTATCTCCAGCGCTTCCTCGTCGTAATAGCCCTGCGCGCTGCGCTCATAGACCTGCGTGGCGCTGATGCCAAGGGGGCTGTCCACATAGACGGGAATTCTCTCAAGCCCGGGCACGGCGTTATGCACAAGCAGCTTTTTGATGTAATACAAAAGCTCCTGCGTCCTGCCGATGGCGAAGCTCGGGATGACGATGTTGCCCCCGCGCGCCATGCCTTCCCGAAGCAGCGCAGCAAGCTCCGCCTCTTTATCGGCGGCTTCGCTCACCTCGTGGTCTCGATCGCCGTAGGTTCCCTCCATGAGCACATAGTCCGCCTCGTCGATAGGCTGCGGGTCCTGCAAAATGGGGCGGTTGTTGCGCCCGATGTCACCGCTGAAAACGATTTTGAGCGTTTTTCCGCCCTCGGTAGCCCAAACCTCGATGGCGGCGGAGCCCAACAGATGCCCCGCATCCACGAAGCGCGCCCGCATGTCCGGCACGACCTCGACGATTTCGTTATAAGAAACGGGACGAAACGCCCGAAGCGTGTCGAGCGCATCCTGCACGTCGTAAAGCGGTGCAACCTCAGGCTTCCCGGCACGCAGGTTCTTGCGGCTTTGATATTCCGCCTCCTGCTCCTGGATGTGACCGCTATCAGGCAGCATGATGCCGGCAAGCTCCGCCGTGGCGCGTGTGGCGAGGATTTTGCCCGTGAAGCCGCGCTTGATCAAAAGCGGCAGCAAGCCGCTGTGATCGATGTGCGCGTGGGTGAGCAGCACCATGTCGATTTCGGCGGGGACAAACGGAAACTCGCCCTCGCCAAGTTCGGTTTTCTTATCCGTGCCCTGGCGCATGCCGCAATCCACAAGAATTTTCTTCTCCCCAAACTCCATCATGTGGCAGGAGCCGGTCACGCTGCGCGCCGCGCCGCAGAACTTTATAATCATCTTGCTATCCTCCGCTTGTCGCTTGCAATCACGCAGGGCTTCGTCCCGACGCTTGCGCTAGGAGCACAGGGCACGCGAACCCGTTGCAGTCCGAGGTCCTATTCCGTTTTTCCGCAGCACTGCTTGTACTTCCTGCCGCTGCCGCAGGGACAGGGATCGTTGCGGCCGACCTTATTCGGGTTGACATAAACCTTAGCCGCGCGGAACTCCTTTGTGATCTCATGCCGCCGTGCAGGGGTGAGCACGCCCTCCCACTCGGGCAGCGTGTAGAGCCAATCCGCCTTGGCATCAAGCATGTTGTAGAAGAGCTTATCGTAATCCGCCTCGAGGCTGAGCTCCGTTTCGCCCTCGAGCACATCGAGGTCGAGCGCGTTGACGAGGCTGGTGTTGATGCCGTCGAGGAAACCCGTGAAGGTTTTTTCATCCATGCCAAACTCCGCCGCGAGAGCGCTGAGTTTGCCCGTGCGGATTGTTCCCGGCGCGGCGAGCAGCTTTTTGTAGTTCTCGGTTTCCAGCGCGAAGTAGGTCTGCCAGAACGCGTCGTGCTCTTGTTGCTCGCGCTCCACCTGCGCGTAATCTTTCCATTCCTGATAGAGTGCCATGTTGTGTCCTTTCTTTTCGGGCGCAGGCGGCCGCACAGATGGCCGGCCGCCCGCGTGTCTTCCCCTTTATTGTAGCGCGCGCTTAGAGCGCCTTGTCAAGATATTCCTTGATTTTAAGGATGAAGCCTTCGGTGTCGAGCACGGTGACCTTCTCCAAATCGGCAAGGGAGGCGAGGTCCTTGGTCATAAAGCCATCGCTGATGCAATCGAGGGAGGCCTGCTCGAGCTTTTTGGCAAAGGCGGTCAAAGCGGGGATATCGTCCAGCTCGCCGCGCTTGGCGAGCGCCCCCGTCCAGGCGAACAGCGTCGCCATGCAGTTGGTGGAGGTCGTCTCTCCATCTCGGTATTTGTAGTAGTGCTTGGTGACAGTGCCGTGGGCCGCTTCGTACTCATACTTGCCATCGGGAGATACCAGCACGCTCGTCATCATCGCCAGGGAGCCAAAGGCCGTTGCGACCATATCGCTCATCACATCGCCGTCATAATTCTTGCATGCCCAGATGAAGCCGCCCTCGGAGCGGATTACGCGCGCCACGGCGTCGTCAATCAGGGTATAGAAATAGGTGATGCCGGCCTGGTCGAAGGCAGCCTTGAACTCCTCCTCATACACCTTTTGGAAGATATCGCGGAAAGCACCGTCGTACTTTTTGGCGATGGTGTCCTTGGCGGAGAACCACAAATCCTGCTTGGTCGCAAGCGCGTACTGACAACAGGCGCGCGCAAAGCTCTCGATGGAATCGTCCTTGTTATAGGTGGCCATGAGCACGCCGGCGCCCTTGAAATCGAAAACAACCTCGTCATAGAGCGTTTCGCCGTTTGGCGCGGTGAAGCGCAAGCGCGCCTGGCCGGGGCCGGGCACGCGGAACTCCGCAGCCTTATACACATCGCCATAGGCGTGACGGGCGATGGTGATGGGTTTCTTCCAGCTTCGAACAGAGGGCTGGAGGCAATCGAGCGTGATCGGCGCGCGGAACACCGTGCCATCCAAAATGGCGCGGATGGTGCCGTTGGGGCTTTTGTACATCTTTTTGAGGCCATACTCCTTCACGCGGTCCGCATTGGGGGTAATGGTCGCGCACTTGACGCCCACGCCGTATTTTTTGCACGCCTCGGCCGCTGCGATGGTGATTTGGTCGTCGGTCTCGTCGCGCACGGGCAAACCAAGGTCGTAGTATTCCGTCCTGAGCTCAATGTAGGGATGAAGCAGGTTATCCTTGATCATCTGCCAAATGACGCGGGTCATTTCGTCGCCGTCGATCTCCACGAGCGGAGTGTTCATTTGAATCTTCATCATCGTGTCGCTTCTCCTGTTCTTACTTATTGCTGAGCTTGGTTGCGCTTGCCGCCTTGTCGAGGATGGTGGAATCGTATGCAAATGTGGAGGCGTTCTTCTGCGCCAGTGCCTTGTGCGCATAGGTAACGAGCCGATCCACGAGTTGCCTAAAGGAAAGCCCTGCCGGCTCGAAGAGGTAGAAGGCGAAAGAGCCCGGGATCGTGTTGATCTCGCACACGTAGAGCGCGCCGCTCGCGCGATCGAGCATATAATCCACGCGCACCACACCCTTGCAGCCGAATGTGGAAAAGATCTCCCGCGTATAACCCTGCACGCGCGCAGTCATCTCCTCCCCGATGGGCGCGGGGATTTTGCGCGCGAGGCTCCCCATTCCCTTGCCTTTGCCGCCGTTTAAGTATTTCTGCTCGAAGGTTAAAAACGACTCCCAGCTCAAGGGCTGCTCGCACAGCGACACGGTCGCCTCTCGCCCAAAGCCCACGCATGCGCAGTTGATCTCATCCGGTGTTTCGAGCCCTTTTTCGATAAGGATGCGCCAGTCGAAGCTGCAGGCGACCTCCATCGCCCGCTCGAAGCTCTCGCGGTCTACGGCCTTGGAGATGCCGATGGACGAGCCAAGCTGCGATGGCTTGACAAAGAGCGGATAACCCAGCGCCTCCGCACGCGCCGTGACGGCGTCCGGATCCGTTTTCCATTCATCCCGATAACACCAAACGCTCGGCAATACCGGCAAGCCCATGCTCCGAAAGACTGATTTCATTACGATTTTATCCATGCCCGCGGCTGAAGCGACGACACCGCAGCTCGTATAGGCGATATCCGCCAGCTCGAAGAGCCCCTGCATGGTGCCGTCCTCTCCGCTCAGGCCGTGGAAGGCTAACAGCGCCGCTAGCGTGGA
>CAYNDC010000075.1:6851-7141 GCA_964396085.1 uncultured Clostridium sp.
CTTTTGCGCGTAAAACCCCTTCATGCCGGGCGCCGGGGGCAGCATGACCTTCGTGAGCCCCTTCATGCCGGGATCGAAGTTTTTATAGGTTGCGAGCTTTCTGAGCGGTTCGCCGATGAACCACTCCCCCGCGCGCGAAACATACACGGGGAACGCGTTGTATTTGGAAGGATCCGCATGATCGATTACCTGCAGCCCCGAGATGATCGAAACATCGTGCTCGGCGGAGCGGCTGCCGAAGAATACGCCCAGGTTTTGCATAAAGCCTCCTTATTCGGCGAAGTTATCGG
>CAYNDC010000076.1:0-2567 GCA_964396085.1 uncultured Clostridium sp.
CTCATCCCGTATAAGTAAGGAGGAACAGGAAAATGGCAAGAATCAAAAGGGCGGTAAACGCCGTTAAGAAGCGCCGCAAGGTGTTCAAGCTCTCCAAGGGCTATTTTGGCGCCAAGAGCAAGCAGTATCGCGCCGCGAGCGAGCAGGTTATGAAGTCCATGGCCTACGCGTACGTGGGCCGCAAGAACAAAAAGCGCGAGTATCGCAAGCTTTGGATCGCGCGCATTAACGCAGGCGCTCGCCTGTGCGGCAGCACCTACAGCCGCATGATCAACGGCCTCAAGCGCGCCGGCGTCGAGGTCAATCGCAAGGTGTTGGCCGACCTAGCCGTGAGCGACATGAATGCCTTTGGCGAACTCGTTAAGCTTGCCGAGCAGGCGCGGGCATAAGGCAACCGACCATTAGCCACTGGCGATGATCGAAGAAAGCGCCGCTTAACGAGGGGTTTGAATGGGCGGATGCAAATCCGCCCGTATTCATATTGATTTGGCGAAACGGGGAGTGGGAGCATGCGCATCGAAAGCACGCGAAACGAACGGGTCCGGCTTGCCCGCGCGCTTGCCGCTAAAAAAGGCAGGAACGAACAGGGCCTGCACTTCATTGAGGGAGATAAGCTCGTGCGCGAGGCGGTCGTCTCAAGCGCGGTGTTAGCCGAAGCTTTCCTTGAGGAAGGGCATGATCTGATGCGGGCTGTGCTTGAGGGGAGCGGCGCCATCGTGCACACGGTTACGCGCAGCATCATGGAGAGCCTCTCCAACACCGAAACACCGCAGTGGGTGTGCGCCACCGTACAAACGCCAATCCATGCGCTGCCGGAATACTACCCGGCAGGATTGATCGTAGCGCTCGACGGCGTGCAGGATCCGGGGAATCTGGGCACCATCATCCGCACGGCGGATGCGATGGGCGCGGCTGGCGTATTCCTTGGCGAGGGCTGCGCCGACCCATACGCTCCAAAGCCGCTGCGCGCAGCGATGGGCTCGGTCTATCATCTGCCGATTTGGCAAGGGGAACTGCCGTCGCAGCTTCTTCGCATGAAGGAGCAAAACTTCGTTCTCGTGTGCGGCCACCTTAAGGGAGGGGACTCGCTTGTCGAACCCGGGGAGCGCTGTGTACTCGTGATTGGCAACGAAGGCGCGGGCGTTTCCGATGAGGCGGCAGCCCTATGCAAAGGGTACCGGTTGCCTATGTACGGCTTTGCGGAATCCCTCAACGCGTCGGTCGCAGCGGGCATCCTGATTTATGAGCTGGCCCGCCGCATGCACGAATAGCCAAATGTAAACAAAGTACAAATGCGTAGAAGGCCGCTTGCAAAAGCGGCTTTTTCGGTCTAATATCTTTACATGAAGAAGCTGCTTTGCGCATTGACTGCCTTGGCGCTCGTTGCGCTGATGTTGCCCGTTTCCGCGCTCGCCCAGGGCGAGGATGCGGAGGCCAACGGCGTTTATGACCCGTTCGCTCCCGAGAATCAGGAGCAGGGCGCAGCGCCGGAGGATCGCCACATCTACGAGGCGCAATCCGGCATACGGCCGTTCGCGGCGATCACACCGGATTACCGCTACGTCAATGTTTTGCTCTCCCAAGCACAGCACGATACATCTACGGTTTGGTTCACCGGCAATTACGCCTTGTGCGATGCGGCGGGAACGCCGCTCTTTCAGGTAGAAAGCGATTATGCGTATACGCTCCTGCGCAGCGGCACAACCCTGGAGCTGCGCGCGGCCGACGGTACGCTGCTCCATTCGGGCAGCAGTTTCTCCTTCCAAGAATATGAACCGCCATCGGGGCTTGAATACAACTATTTTAAGGTTGAAAAGGTTTCAAACGGCACATCCCCATCCGATCGCATCTATAAGGGCGCATTATATTGTTCCTACCAGAGCTCCAGCCCATGGCAGGGTCTTTGTCTTGTTAATCGCATCTACATCGAGGAATATCTCAAAGGCGTTTTACCTGCCGAAATAGGCTCCGGCAACCCCGCCGCCGCGCTGCAGGCGCAGGCGATCGTGGCGCGCAATTTTACGGTTAGATCCAAGCGCACGGATGGGCGTGTTTTCGATGTGTACGACTATAACGCGAGCCAGGTATACTTTGGTATTTACGTTTTTGCCGATACCGATGCTGCGGTGGAGGCTACCCGCGGGCAGGTGTTGCTCTATGACAACAATGCCATCAAGGCTTTTTACTGCAACTCCAACGGCGGTTTTACTGAAACCTCCACCAACGAGTGGGGGGGCACAGGGCAGAGCGGCCCCGAATCCGTCCGCAGCGATGAATATGATTTAATCGGGGTACGAGGCACGAAGTACCTGGAAGAGGTCACGATTCCCGCTACGCCGGCTGGCAACGAAAGCGAGGTGCGCTCCCTCATCGCAAATGCGCTCATACCGGCGCTGACGGGCTATACGGACCTGAGCGTGGATAACGTGAGCGTGGGCGGCATTTCGATGAAGCAAGGCGCATGCTACGCCTCCTGTACCTGCCACGACGGAAGCGACGCAACGCAGCTCTGCTCGCATTTTTGCTCGATTGATGTGACGTTCACGAACATCGTGGTTAAGGGCGAA
>CAYNDC010000076.1:2577-7092 GCA_964396085.1 uncultured Clostridium sp.
TTAGTCCGATTCACGTGAACCTCAAGGATATCGACTTTTACGTTTCGCCTGCCAACGGACATCCGCTGGGGTTCTTCACCAATGGGGCGCTGAGCCATTATTGGTTGGTCCCTAATTACAGCGCGACGGACGCAAGCGTCGTCGTGAGCTACACCATCCGCCATGCGCGCCACGGCAGCGGGGTGGGCCTATCGCAGCAGGGAGCGATTGCGCGCGCAAAGGATAACAAGTCTTTGACCGACATCCTCTCCTTCTATTTCCCCGGTTGCACGGTGGCGAGCTTCTCCGGTCTTTCCGCAGCGGACGCGCTCGCGAATATTACAACGGTGTCGTTTGCGCAAACATGGGATGTGCTCGGGCAGGATGCGTATGTGTATGCGTATTCGGACACCAACTCTTTGGTTCGCGGCATATTGAGCGCGGATGCTTGCGTGCGGCTGGATGCTGCCTATATCAGCGGAAAATGGGCGAAAATCACGTTTGACGGCAAGGACGGCTATGTTCTCAGGACAGCGTTAGCACGAACGTTTTCAAAGATTGCCGTCACAAACATCGTGAAAGAAATCGATATTCGCTCAGCACCCAATACGAATGCGGGTAGCTTGGGGCTTGCCAATCCGGGCAACATGTTCGAGCTTCAGGCGGCGAGCTGTTCGGGCCATTACCATGCGATTAACTTTAACGGCCGGACCGGCTATATTTCCGCACGCTACGCACAGCTTTTGACTTCAACTGCCGCAGGGAACGCAGAACGGCTGTCAGCCTATTCCGTGAGCATAACGCCGCCTGCCGGATATGCGGATACGACGCTATGGATCGATGCCGTGCCTTGCCAGGGGACGCTCACCAACGGCGTTTTGAGCGCGAGCATCTATACGAATTCTGCAACCAACGTTGTCATGTATGCCTATAATGACGCGGGCACTCCAACGGGCATGAGCGTGTGGCTGCTATCCTTCTCTAACGGAACGTATCAGGCAACTAGGGTCGAAGGCTTCAACGATTTATTAAGCTATCATGGCTTTTCCACACGCATACGCGGTAAAAGTGGCATTCGCTTCAAGAGCGGCATTTCGGTAGCGACGCGCAGCATGTTGCTGGGAACAGGTATTTCCGGATATAAACTATTGGAGTATGGCACGGTTGCCTTTAACTACCCACAGTACTATAACATGTATCCGTTCAGAATCAGCCAGGCCAATGAACTGCCCACCGCATACGGGCGCTCCTATTGGACGGAGAACGGCGTGACGAATGACTTTATCGTGGAAACCGTGAATGAACGCATCCGTTTTGCGTCCGTGCGCATCGATATAAGCGATGAGAACCTAGCAACGGAATACATATTCCGCTCGTATATTAAGCTTATAAATGGAAACAATACCATCATTCTTTATGGTGCGCCGATGAAAAGAAGCATATATAATTTAGCTAAGTACTTTATGGGAACGGGTGCGTATACTGATGGCTCAGAAGAGGGCCAATTCCTCAACAGGATCATCGATGTTGTTGAGCAAAAAGGATGAGGTTTAAACAGTGAGACAATCTAGAAAAAGCTTAAAATTTATCATAGCCATCCTCGGCACAGCTCTGGCCGCGGCGTTGATCGCGCTTGCGATCGTGCTTTTGCGCGATGTGAGCGGGCCTTCGGAAGTGGCGATTGGCGATTTTGTTTACGATGACGCTAACGACGCGTTCGCCCCGATCAAGATCGCGGGCGGCATGGTGCAATACCAAAACGAAGCAGGGGAGTGGACCGACCTCGTGACGCTCGAGCAGCTTTTTAAGGAGTACGGCGGCGAGCTAAACGCGGTGACTCCGAGCGTTTCGCCCGTTGGAAGCGCTGCGCCTTCAGCCGGAACGCCCACGCCGGGTAGCGCGGCGAGCCCTTCTCCATCGGCCTCTCCTACGCCTACGGCTACGGTGAAGGCCAGCCCGACCGCTTCGCCGAAACAGACAGCAACGGCCAAACCGACGGCAACCGCAACAGCCAAACCGACGGCAACTCCGACGGCCAAACCCACGGCGACTGCAACGGCTCAACCGACGGCAACTGCAACGGTGAAGCCGACGGCAACTGCAACAGTGAAGCCGACGGCAACTGCAACGGCGAAGCCGACGACTACGCCTGCCCCTTCGCCGCCGACACCCTCTCCGTCTCCGTCTGCTCCCGCGCCAACGCCGACTCCCACAGATGGACAGGATATTGGCGATAACGGCTGGACGCCTGATGCGCCTTAACAAAAGCACTCGCTGCGCTTATCAAAACACAAGGGCTCCGCTGAATCGCGGAGCCCTTTGTAGATAGATCGGTTAACTCAATTGATAATCCGCCAGCAGCTTCGGTACGGATGCGCTAAACGCCTCAACGATAAGCTCGTACCCTTCCTCGTTGGGGTGGATGCCATCCACGCACATGAGGCGGTCGTAATCGCTGCGGCTGAGGAAGCGGCTGCGCGCATCCACCAGCGGGGTGTTGGTTTCAGCGGCGATTTCGGCTATGGCGTCAGAATAGCTCTTATGGAAATCGTGGATCACTTCAGGCTTGCCAAGCCAGCGAAGAATCCGCCCCCGGTCGTTGCCGTTTCGCGTGAGGAAGCTCAGGTATTTTTCTGAATCGATCGGCGGCAGCGTCATCATCACCGGCTTCACCTCAGCCGCGCGCAGGTCATTGAGCATCGCGCGCGCGACGTCTTTGAAATGGGCAAAGGCTGTGAGCGGCTCATGCTCCGCCTCAGGATTGCGGCTGATCTCATCCCATTTGAAGTTGCTGTCGTTCCCGCCAAACTCGATGAGCGCGAAGTCGCAATCCATGCCGGCTTCAATGTCCTGCCGCAGGAGCTTGTAGCCCTTGTCGATGGTGATGCCAAAGCGCGCGCGGTTATCCACTTCAATGTGAAAGCGCTCGGAGAACTGGCGAAAATATCGGTCAAAGAGCGCATGGTAGCGGTATGCACAATCGATGACCGTGCCCTTCATGATGGAATCGCCGTAAATCTTTGCCCTGATGGTCTGCTGCATAACGTCGTCTACCTCCGTTCATATTCATAGAAAAGGTTGTATGCGCTTTTCGTAATAGTATGGATTACTAGATTACATAGATTATAATAGACTAAAGCGAACATGTCAATGCTGTTTGACGGTTTCGATAAACCTATGGTATAATCTCATTATTCTGCAGCAGGAGGAAACATATGCAGTTGACGCCGGAAAAAGCCGAAGTGTTCCGTTGCCCCAGGTGGGGGGAATTGCCGGGCATCCCGCTCTATATGGACCAGGTCATTCTGGTGCTGGAAGAGTCTCTTTCGCTCTTGGCGGAGGAGGACGGGCCTTTCGTCACCGCAACCATGATCAACAACTACGTCAAGCAAAAGATCATCATCCCGCCCGGAGGCAAACGCTACGGGCGTGAGCAGATGGCGACGCTTGTTATGGTCTGCCTGCTCAAGAAGGTGTTCTCCATCAGCGAAACCATCGCCCTGATCGACCTGTTGTGCACAAAAACGCCGTTAAATGAGGCGTACGATTTGTTCTGCGATGATCTGGAGAAGGCGCTCGCACGGGCGTTTTCCATCGGGGAAAGCGAACGGGAAGAACGGGGGAGCGATGCTGCGGATGAGGCAGCGGTTGCGCGCCATGCGGCGACCACCGCGCTAACGGGCAAGCTGCACGCGCAGAGCATCCTAACAGCGCGCAGGGAGCGCGAGCGGGCAGAAAAGGAGCAACACGCGCAACTTGCGAAGGAAAAGAAAACAGAAGGTAAAAAATAAAGCTCGTCATTTCATTATAATTGCAAACGCTGTTTCGTTATGATAAGCTATACTGACGGCGGTTTGTCCGGATGTGACGGACGCTGCCTAAAGGAAGCTTATTTTTTTGCAACGGAGGATACTATGGCAGAAGTCGAAAAGCTCGAAGGCGGCAAGGTTAAGCTGACCATCGAGGTAAGCGCGGAGAAGTTTGAGGCCGCAGTTGAAAAGGCATATTACAGGGCGCGCAAGAACATCGCGGTGCCCGGCTTTCGCAAGGGGCACGCGCCGCGCAAGGTCATCGAGAACGCATATGGATGGGAAGTCTTTTTTGAGGACGCCTTCGATATAGTTTATCCGGACGCTTACAGAGCGGCCGCCGAAGCGCAGGGACTGACGCCGGTGGAGCAGCCCGAGCTCTCCATCGTGGAAGCCGCAAAGGATAAACCCATGGTGTTTACGGCGGTTGTTGCCGTCAAGCCCGATGTGACGCTTGGCCAATACAAGGGTATAGAAGTCGAACGGCGCGCGTACAATGTTACGGACGAAATGGTGGAAGCCGAAATAGACCGCGAACGCGAGAAGATCGCGCGCATGATCGACGTCGAGCGCCCCGTGGAGCACGGCGACGAAGTCGAGCTCGATTACGCGGGCACGGTTGACGGCGTTCTTTTTGAGGGCGGATCTGCCCAGGGGCAGACGCTCGTCATCGGCTCGAACACGTTCATTCCCGGCTTTGAGGAGCAAATGCTCGGCATGAGCGCGG
>CAYNDC010000077.1:0-1679 GCA_964396085.1 uncultured Clostridium sp.
GGGAGAGGGGCTTAACATGACGGAACTGGGCCTTTTTCCGCAATGGCATTGCCCCCGGCGCAAATCATTTCCGCAAAAAGGCCCAGTTCCGTCATGTTAAGCCCCTCTCCCAGCCATGCGACTACGACGGTGTTCCCCACCCTAGGCGCAGCCTCGAGCACCTCGCGCGCCCGGTAGGAAAAGAGCTCATCCGTGCGCTTTTTTAGCTGGCGTTTGGTTTGCGCAAGCTCGTCCCCCTGCTTGACGATCGCCGTCAAGGCATCGGCGGGCTTTGTACTAAAACGCCGCGCGATGGCATCGAGCAGCGCCGCATCCTCCATCATCGAATGCACCGCCCGCATTCCGCACAGGAAAAATACCCGCGTGCCGCCCTTATAATTCATATGAGAGAGGATCTTGAGCACCCCCACCTCGCCCGCACGTTTGCAATGCGTGCCGCAGCAGGTGCAGGAGTCGACCCCGCCCGCGTAAACGATGCGCACCTCGCCTTGCAGCCCTTTGGCGCTCTTTCGCAGTGAGATGTCGGGAAGCATTGCCGCATCTACGATCCGGCACACCGTCTCCCCGTTGCGCATGATGGTCTCGTTGGCTGCGAGCGCAAGCGCCTCGACCTGCTTCGCGTCAAGAGCCCGGTCGAAGTCGACGCTCACATAATCCTCCGCCATATGAAAGCCCACGTTCGAGCAGTTGTACAGGCTTGCGGCAAGTCCCGAGAGGATGTGCTCGCCCGTGTGCTGTTGCGTGTGGTCGCGCCGGCGCGCCTCGTCAAAGCGCACGCATACGCGCGCGCCCAGAGGAAACGCTCTCTCGCAGCGGTGCCAAACGTCTTCTCCCTCTTCAAAGGCATAGCTCACGCGCGCGTCGTCTAAAAAACCCGTGTCGGAAGGCTGGCCCCCTCCCTCGGGGTAAATAATCGTTTGATCGAGCAGCACCTCAAAGCCGCCCTGCTCAAAAGGACGGCAATCGCAAACCTGCGCCTCGCACTGCGTTATTTCCGGGTCATAATAGAGCTTTTTCGTCATCTCCGTCTCCTTTTTGCGTCCTCCTGCGCATTATAACACAAAACTTGCAGCCGGGCAGCTTCGTGATATACTATAATGTATAAGAATTGCTTTGTTGGGAGGTATTATGCAGACATTCAGCGACTTTGCGTACCAGCGGCCGAACCTGAACGCAGCACGACGCACACTTTCGGGTTTGACCAAAAGCGTTAAGCGCGCCCAATCCTTTGGGGCGGTGGAAGCGGCCATCCTCGGTTTCTCCAAGCTGCAAAGCGCCATTATGACGCAGATGAGCCTCGCGCATGCGCGTCACAGAATCGATACGTCCGACTCGTTCTACGAGGCCGAGCAACAGTTTTTTGACCGCGCCTTACCGCTTGCGACGCCTTGGTTGCTCGCGTGGTACCGGGCACTGACCAAATGCCGCTTTACCACGGAAATCGATGATCGCTTCGGCCCGCAATACCTGCGCAACGCAAAAAAGGAGATGAGCACGCTCTCTCCGAAGCTGATACTCGATATGATTCAGGAGAACAGGCTCACCAACGAGTACGAAAAGCTGCTGGCCTCCTGCAAAGTGGATTTTCACGGCGAGCAACTCAACCTCTCGGGCTTGAACAAATACCGCCAGCATCCCGAGCGTGCGCTTCGCCGCGAGGCTGCGGCGCTCACCAGCGC
>CAYNDC010000077.1:1693-7090 GCA_964396085.1 uncultured Clostridium sp.
GTCCGGCTCGATGAGCTATACGACCGCCTCGTGAAACTGCGTACGCGCATGGGCCGAAAGCTCGGGTACCGGGACTACACGCCGCTTGGATACCTGCGCATGGGGCGCACATTCACGCCGGAGGAGGCGGTACGCTTCCGTGAACAGGTGGCCGAAACCCTAGTTCCGCTGTGCTCGAAGCTCTACCGGGAGCAGGCAAAGCGCATCGGCGTCGACCGGCTCAAGGTTTATGACGAAGCCTTCCAGTTCCCCGAGGGTAACGCCAAACCAGAGGGCGACTGCGCGTTCATGGTAGCGGCCGCGCAGCGCATGTACCGCGAGCTTTCTCAGGATACCGGCAAGTTCTTCGACGATATGGTCGCACGCGAGCTCATGGATCTTGAAACCAAGCCCAATAAGCGCGTGGGCGGCTATTGTACGGGCTTCCCCGATTACCGGGCGTCGTTCATCTTTAGCAACTTCAACGGCACCTCGTCGGATGTGGATGTGCTCACCCATGAGGCCGGCCACGCTTTCGCATCCGTACAGGCGAGCGAGGAGCAGGAGCTAATCGAATACCTGACCCCCGGCATGGAGGTCGCTGAAATTCACTCGATGTCGATGGAGTTCTTCACGCACCCCTGGATGGAGCTTTTCTTCGGCCAAAAGGCCGATCAATACCGCCAGGCGCACATATTAGCTTCGATCACCTTCGTTCCCTATGGCGTGTGCGTGGACGAGTTCCAACATGTGGTCTACGCGAATCCCGAAATGACTCCCGCGCAGCGCAAGGCTGCCTGGGCGAAGCTCGAGCGCAAATACTTGCCGGAGCGCGACTACGATGGAGATGCGTTTATGGAGGCCGGCGCCTTCTGGCAGAAGCAGCACCACATCTATTCCCTGCCCTTCTATTATATCGATTACACGCTGGCCTCCATGGGTGCGTTTGAGTTCTTCGGCCGTATCCGTGATAACCGGGAGGACGCGTGGAAGGACTACCTCACCCTCACACGCGCGGGCGGCAGCCTTCCCTATCAAGAGTTGCTCGCGCTCGCGCATCTCTCTAATCCGTTCGAGGCGGGTTCGGTTGAAAAGGCCGTGGCGCCGCTCATTGAGGCGCTCAAGGAGTTTGGAGCAGAAGCGTCATGAGAAATCTGCTTAGCCGCTTTTTTGCCAAAAAGACTCCGCCTGAACAGATAGAACAAAGAAAGGAAAATTCCATGAATCTCAAGCTGTTTTACCTGCCCGGCTGCCCGCACTGCACGTTAGCACTCAAATACATGGAGCAGTTGCGCGCGGAAAATCCCGCGTTCAAGGACATTGAAATCGAAATGATCGACGAGAGCCGCCAACGCGCGCTCGCCAACAGCTATGACTACTGGTATGTTCCCTGCTTCTACGTGGAGAAGTCCAAACTGCACGAGGGCCACGCCGAACTCGCGGACATCCGCCGCGTGTTTGAACAAGTCGCCGGCAAGGATGGAGTGTGCTAAGACACGCCCTGTTGCTATGAATGCAAAGACGGTCTCCGCTTCTTTGAGCGGAGACCGTCTCGTATTTACCGGAAGGTTTATTGATCGATCGCCCTTCGCGCCACATCCGGCACGTTGGTGATCAGCGCCTCTACGCCTGCTCCTGCAAGTTCGCAAATGACCTTCTCCTCGTTGCAGGTCCACGGGTGAACGGCGACGCCGTTGTTTTTGCAGCCCGCAATCACGCCCGGCGCAAGCGCCGCGAGGTAATGCGGATGGATGGCATCGGCATGCAGATGGTTCGCGTAAACCCACGGGTCAACCATGCCCTCGGAGTAGAGCAGGCCGATCTTCGCCGTCGGGTCGACCTCGCGCAGCTTCATGAGCACGAAGTGGTTAAAGGAAGAGTAGAGAATGCGTCCCTGCATGCCCATCTCCCGTTCGAGGGCATACAGCTCATCCCAAATGCCGTAGTAGACGACGACGTCGCTTTTAATCTCCACGTTGACCGTGAGATCAGTGGGTCGCAGAAGGCCGTAAACCTCCTTGAGCGTGGGAATGCGTGAATTTGCGTATTCCGCCATGCCATTTGAAAAGTCGAGTTTTTTTAGCTCCTGGCACGTCATGTCGACGATGCGGCCCGTGCCGTTGGAGGTCCGGTTCACCGTTTCGTCGTGGCACACCATCAGCTTGTTGTCCGCGCTCATGTGAACGTCCAGTTCCACCCCATCGGCTCCCATATCAAGCGCCAGCTTAAAGGCCGCAATGGTGTTCTCCGGCGCGTAGGCGGATGCGCCCCTGTGCGCCCATATCTTCGTTTTCATATAAACCCCTCCTGTTCTTTCGGTCTTTTTATGCTTGTGGCGTTCAGCCTTTAATGCAGTTCGTAAAAGCGTCGAGCGCGTAATCGATGTTGGCACGCGTCACGCCGATGTGCGTCACAAAGCGCATTTCGCCAAGCTCTTCGCCGTTGATGAGCACGCCTGCCGCACGCATCCTATCCGGCAGTGCATCGAGCACCGCGCGGGGGCTGTCTATGCGGAAGAACACGAGGTTGATTTCAACGCTCGCCGGATCGATTGTCACACCCGGTATTTGGGCGAGGCGCGCAGCCATGTATTTGGCGTTTTCATGGTCTTCCCCCAGGCGCTTGGGCATATCCCGAATGGCGATCAGCCCCGCAGCCGCGAGGATGCCTGCCTGCCGCATGCCGCCGCCGAGCATCTTTCGATACTTGCGCGCGCGTGTAATCGTGTCCGCGCCACCCGCCAGAACGCTGCCTACCGGCGCGCCGAGACCTTTGGAGAGGCAGCAGGAAACAGTGTTGGCATATTGCGCGATCTCCTTGGCCTCTACGCCCAGCGCCACGGCTGCGTTAAAGATCCGCGCGCCGTCCAGGTGAACGGGGATCTGATGAGCCCGCGCGATGTTCGCGATCTCGGCCATTGTGGAAAGTTTGACCACACGCCCGTTCGCGAGAGCGTTTTCCAGGCAGATGAGCGCCGTTTGCGGCTCGTGAATATCTTCCGGACGAATGGCGGCTTCGATCATCGCGGGCACAGGCACGCCGTCAGGATAGCTCAACTGGCGAAGTGTCACGCTCGAGAGTACCGCCGCCGCGCCCACTTCGTGCATGAAGATGTGGCAATCCGCGCTGGCGATGACCTCATCCCCGCGACGCGTGTGCGTCATAATGCCAAGCTGGTTGCCCATCGTGCCGGAGGGCACGAACAGCGCCGCCTCCTTGCCCAGGATGTGCGCCGCCTCGCGCTCCAACTCGTTGATCGTCGGATCATCCTGGTAGACATCGTCCCCCACCGGGGCGCGATACATGGCCTCGCGCATCTCGGCGGTCGGCTTGGTTACGGTGTCACTTCTCAAATCGATGTAGTCCATAGCTTGACACTTACTCCTTGTTCTAATCGAATTCTTTTGTTCAATCGTCCGCGAGTTCGAGCAGCACGGGGCAATGGTCGCTCCCCGTAACATCGGGCAAAATAGTACTTTCCTGCACGCAGGGCACAAGGCGCTCGCTCACCACAAAATAGTCGATGCGCCAACCGATGTTGCGCGCGCGGGCATTGCTCATGTAGCTCCACCACGAATAGGCATCCCGTCGCTCCGGATAGAGCCTGCGAAAACTATCCGCAAAGCCTTCAGCCAGGAGCAGTGTGAATTTGCCGCGCTCCTCGTCGGTAAAGCCCGCATTCCTGCGGTTTGTGGCGGGGTTTTTAAGATCGATCTCCTGATGCGCCACGTTTAAGTCGCCGCAGAGGATCACGGGCTTATGCCTGTCCAACTCGGCAAGATACGCCCGAAAAGCCTCTTCCCACTCCAAGCGGTAGGAAAGTCGCGCAAGCTCTCTTTGGGAGTTGGGCGTATAGCAGTTGACGAAGTAATACCCTTCAAACTCAAGCGTAATCACGCGGCCTTCACGCGGAAATCCCAGGGCATCCATCCCCGGCAGGTCGAAGGCGACCGAGAGCGGCTCTTCTTTTGAGAACACAGCCGTGCCCGAATACCCCTTCTTCTCGGCGCTGTGCCAATAGGCGCAGTATCCCTGGGGCGAAAAATCCACCTGGCCGGGCTGGAGCTTTGTCTCCTGCAGAGCGACGATGTCTGCATCGATCGAATCGAAGAAATCTGAAAAGCCCTTTGTAAGGCACGCGCGCAGCCCGTTGACGTTCCAGGATACAAAACGCTTCATGTTCAATCCTCCCTGTAATACGTGCAGCCGCCGATAAACTCGCGCAAAATGCTCGTGGGCGGGATTTCATCCTCGATATCGGCATCGAGAAAATAGTTGAGGAACTTGATGATATCCCGTGCGGCGGCAAAGCTGCGGCTCTCGGGTTTTACCTCGAGCAACAGCGGATAGACGTATTTGCGCAAAACCGCGATTTCGTAAACGAGGGTCGTGTTAAAGAACGCGTCCGCATGCTCCTGGAAGGGGAATATCCACCGCTCCTCGCCCTGGCGCACGCTCGGCCACATGGAAAGCGTTTTTTCCATCGACGCGCCGCGGGTGCTGTGATCGCGAACGAGCCGGCGCAGCAAACGCACGTCGGTCGTGCGGATGCGGTTGTGATCGTCAAGGTTTAAGGTCGTTAAAGCGGATACATATACGCGGAACAGCTCCCCCTCATCGATACCGGTTGAAATGAGCGCCGGGTTGAGGCCGTGTATGCCCTCGATGATGAGCGGCTGTCCCTTCTTTGTGCGCAGCACCCGCCCTGTGGGGGCACGACTGCCTGTGAGGAAGTTGAAGAGCGGCGTTTCCACTTCCTCGCCGTGTAAAAGGGCCTCCAGGTCGCTGTTGAAGCGTGGAATATCAAGCGTGTTGATGTTCTCAAGGTCCTTCTCGCCGTTTTCATCCGATGGAATCACATCCCGATCGAGATAGTAATTATCCAAAGAGAGCATAATGGGCTCCTGCCCGAGCACGCGCAGTTGCGTGCCGATGCGGTGTGCGCTCGTGGTTTTGCCCGAAGAACTCGGCCCCGCAACGAGCACCGCACGCGCGCCGCGCGCGAGAATATCATCCGCAATGGAGGCGTAACTTTTCTCGTGCAGCGCCTCGTTCACGCGCACGAGCTCGCGCACCGTTCGGTTGCGAACCGCGCTGTTAAGCTCGTTGACGGTATCGCATTTCATGAGCTTTCCCCATGTGTCGCTCTGGTGGAACACGCGGGCGAGTTTGGGAAGCTCAACGAACTCAGAAGGAACGTCCGGCTCGTCCGCACGGGGCATGAGCATGATCAGCGCGCCGTTTTCATAGTAGCGCAGGCGGAACACATCGCAATAATCGCTCGAGGGGGCCATCTCGCCATAGAAATAATCCATGTGTCCCTCGGCGGTATATACATCGAAATAATTGAAGTTGCGCCAGCGCAGGAGCCTGGCCTTGTCGCACTGCCCGTCCTTTTCATAAAAGGCGATTGCCTCT
>CAYNDC010000078.1:0-6854 GCA_964396085.1 uncultured Clostridium sp.
GTCGTTGTTGTGGATGTGCATGTGCGCGAGGTGCGGCGCGAACGCCTCCACCCAAGCCTGCGGCGGAACGCCCCGCGCGCAGACATTGGCGTGCCCCACATCGAGGCACAGGCAAAGCCGCGGATCGTCCACGGCATCGGCTATGGCGGCGATCATCATCGGCTCATCCTCCATGACGTTCTCGACGCACAGCACCATCTCTTTAGGAATGCTTGCCAGAAGCTCCCGCCAGAAATCGACGGAACGCGCCTCGTGCCAGACTTTGTGGTACACGAGCGGCACATACCCTGAGTGGACGACCATCTTGGATATGCCGTAGCCGTGCGCGAGCCGCGCGGCCGCCGTCAGGCGCTCCATCGCCAGCGCCCGTGCGCGCGGGTCGATGGCAGCGGGATACAGCTCGTTGAACGGCGCGTGAAACACGAAGCGCGCGGCGCTTTTCATGTCCTCCCGGACGACGGCGTCGGTTTGAGCAAAATCCTCATCCATGTTTGAGGCCGTGCAGAAATGCGCGAGTTCGAGGCCGATGCCGAAGCGGCCGGCGAGCTTTGGCGCATCCTGCGCAATGCTGGAGAGATACAGCCTTTGCTTGTCAATCATGTGCCTGTTCTCCTTCTCCCGATCGGAGTGCTTGCCGCCAGAGATCCGTGAGCCGCCCAAGGGAGTACGCAGCATTGGCGGGACTCGTGGAGGGCAAGAGGACATCCGTTACGCCGGTTTTTGGATATACGTGCTTTTGATAGAGCGCGTGCGCCGCAGAGCCGTTGGTGAACACGCGCGCGATGCCGGTGCTTTCCAAAAGCGCGGCGATGTCGTTTGGCACGGCCTCGCGAATGGAGGCATCCGCCGAGCCCGCGATGCGACAACTCGCCAAAACATCAAAGAGGGCGATGCCGCACGCCTCCAACAGCGCCCGCTTCTCGCCGATCGTCACTGGCACATCCTTATCATAGACGGCGGCGAGCACGCGCCAGAAGCGGTTGTGCGGGTGGCCGTAGTAAAAGCCCGTTTCCCGGGATTTAACCGAGGGAAACGTCCCCAGCACCAAAAAGCGCGCGCCGGGTCCGCAAACGGGCGGGAACGGATGCACCTGCACCTGGCTTTCGAGTTGGTCGTTTCTCATAAGGCTAGAATCCGTCATTTCCACCGAACGATTCTTGTTCGTCAATATCCGATCGCCACCGCCAGCAACAAAAAGGCCATGCTTAAAATGAGCAGCAGCAACTGAAAGGGCGCCGTGCGCTTGAACCATGCGCCATATCCTGTATCCGCGACGGAAAGGCCTACGAGCATGACGGCGTTGGTCGGGAAGAACACGTTGGTAAAGCCATCCCCAAAGCAGAAGGCGAGGATGGCCAACTCGCGGCTGATGCCGATTGCATCGCAAAGAGGCATGATGATGGGGATGACGAGCAAAATTTTCGCGCTTGCGCTGCCGATGAAGAACTCGATCAACAGCACGATGGCATAGATCATCAAAACGCCCGTGTAGGGCGTGACGCCCGATAGGCTGCCGATCAGAGCATACATAATGGTATCGAGGATGTTGCCCTGCATGGCGATGAACTTGACGCTGCCCGCGCACAGGAGCATCAAAATGCCGGGGCTCATGCCCAAGACGCCCGCGCCGAAGGCCTTGAGCGTCCTTTTCACGCTGCCCGTGACCAACACGCCGCAGATGAGCGTGCCGATGAAGAAGCCCGCGCCGATGACGGGCAGAGCGATGCCCGAGAGCGCCTCGATGTTCGTGAGCGCGGAGGCCGTGATCATCACGGCGATGATGGCGATGAAGAACACAGTGTAAATGCGAAACACGCGGCCATCTTCCGCTTCCACTTTGCCCGAGCCAAACGCCGCGCCGCTTTCCCCGGCGTGAGCGGTGAGGCTTTTCGCTGCGCGCTTCGCGTAAAAGGTGACGAAGGCCGAGAGCAGCACCCACAGCAGCAGGAAGATGGCGAGCCTGTACCAGATGCCCGAGAGCATATCCGCCCCGCCGATGCGGCTGGCAAGGCCGATGGTAAACGGATCGAGCAGCGGCACCGCGAAGCCCACGCCCGCCGCGAGCAGGCACATGGAAAGGCCGGTGAGTTTATCCCACTTCATGCTGCGCGCAAGGGTCAGGATGAGCGGCACGAGCACGAGCATCTCCTCGAAGGTGCCGAACATCGCCGCCATGAGCATGAAGAACAGGCAGACTGCCCAAATGAGCGCGTATTGTTTATGGCCAAAAGCGCGGATGAGCCGCACGACGATGGCCTCGATGCCGCCCGTGCCCTCGATGATGGAAAAGCTCCCCGCGAGCACCAGCAAAACCACGGCGATGAGGATGATGTTCGCTCCGTCGCTGCTGCCAAGTACCTCAAAGGGTGCGCTCAGCCAGCGCCAAACGGGGTAGCCGCCCTCCCCTTCGAGCCGCGTGTAGCTGCCGGGCACGATCTGCTCGCTCTCCCCGACTTGCACGCGCTCATAGCGGCCGTGCGGCACCACATAGGTGAGTGTGCCCACCAGCACCATCAGCGCGAGCAATATGGCCATCACGCTCACGAAGGATTTTACCGAGATGGAGAGACCGCCCCTGCGTTCTTTGCCATTTTGACCGTTTCTTTTGCTTTGATCGGCCGGCGCTTCCATACTACCTCCCCATTAAAAAGGATTTTCCGTTAGGAAAATTATACCACGGCGGCAGGGAAAGCGAAACACGGCGCACAAAGCGGACGAAGGGGACCATCTAGATTTCCAATCGCAGAGCTTCGCGCACACGCGCCACCGTTTCCCGGCCGATGCGCTCGGCCTTTTCGCTCCCCGAAAGGATGAGCGCGCGCACGTCCTCCCTATGCGCCTCAAAATACGCGCGCCGCTCACGCATGGGCCCGAGCATATCGTTGAGCTTCGCGGCCAAGCGCTTTTTGCACGCCACGCAGCCGATGCCCGAGCCGCGGCACAGCGCGGCGATTTCATCCGCCTCCGGGGTGTTAAACGCGCGGTGGTAGGCGTAAACCGTACAGACCTCCGGGGTTCCCCTGTCGCGTACGGAAATTCGGTTCGTGTCGGTGAGCGCGCCGTGGATTTTACGCTCCACCGTTTGGCGATCATCCGAAAGGTACACGGCATTATGAAGGGATTTGCCCATCTTGCCGCCGCCGTCAAGCCCCGGCAGGCGCGGCGTCGCGCTCAAGAGCGCCTCCGGCGCGCGCAGGATTTCCGCACCGCCGCCGTAGAGTTCGTTGAACCTGCGCACGAGCTTGCGCGCGAGCTCCATGTGCGGGAGCTGGTCCTCCCCTACTGGCACAAGGTCCGCGCCGCAAAAGGTGATGTCCGCCGCCTGGCTTACGGGATAGCCTAGAAAGCCGTAGGTCAAATCATCATAGCCGTATTGCTTCGCCTCGGTTTTAATCGTGGGGTTGTGGCGAAGGACGTTGACCGGCACGAACATCGAATAATAAACCGTCAACTCCGCGATGGCGGGAACGCGCGATTGCTGAATGAACGTCACTTCGCTGGGATCAAGCCCCGCCGCGAGGTTGTCGAGCGTCACCTGATATATGCTCTCCCGCATCAATTCCGGGTTTTCGTAGTGCGTCGTCAACGCCTGCACATCCGCGAGCAGAATGAAGGTTTCGTATTCGCCCTGCAGGCGCACGTGCTCCTGAAGGCTCCCCACCAGATGCCCCAGGTGCAGCCGCCCGGTCGTCCGGTCCCCGGTCAAAATTCTCCGCTTCATAAAAACCATCCTTTCCCATTTCCTGTTGCGAGCTACTGAAACAAAAAAGCTTCCGTCCCAAAAGGAACGGAAGCTAAGCTTCCAAAGCCATCCCATGAGCGCGCACCGTCATGCGCTTCCCGCGTCACGGCCGGGAGTTCCGTCGGCGCCTACTCGGCTTTCGCCTTTCAGGCCGCCCTCATAAGCCCATTCCCCCTGTCTCAACCCGCTGCATTCGCACCGCCGGCAGCTCTCTTGAGGGTCTCTCCCAAGGGTACTCCTCTTAATCGTCGGTTTAGATTCAATTGTACGTTTATTATATGTCCCCGGCGGGAAAAAGCAAGCGAAATCCTCCCAATCCGGCCCTCGCTTGAAGCGCGCGCGCAAAGGGGTTATACTAAAACTGAAAATGCAGCCTAGGAGAAGCACAAATGAACAACATTACCCTCACGGAAAAGGACGAGCTGATCCTCCTCGACCAAACCCTTTTGCCTAACGAGGAAAAACAAATCCGCCTCGAAACGCCGGGGGAAATGTTCGAGGCTATCGCCTCGCTGCGCGTGCGCGGCGCGCCCGCCATCGGCATCTTCGCCGGGTACTGCATGTATCTCCTGGCCAAGGGCATCAGCGAAGAAAGGCCCGAGGCGTTCTATGACGCGCTCGCGGCCAAGGGGGCATGGCTCACTTGCGCCCGGCCCACAGCCGTAAACCTCAACTGGGCCATCGAGAGAATGCTCCAAGCCGCCCGGGAAAGCCTCGGCCTGCCGCGGGATGCGCTCCTCGCCGCGCTGCGGCGCGAGGCCGTTGCCATTCACGAGGATGATATCGCCAAATGCCGCGCGATCTCCGAGCACGGCCTTCGTCTGCTTCAAGATGGGGACGGCGTGCTCACCCACTGCAACGCGGGCCCGCTTGCGACTTCGCGCTACGGCACGGCGCTCGGGCCGCTTCTGCTTGGCACAGAACGGGGCATGCGCTTTCGCGTGTTTGCGGATGAAACGCGCCCGCTTTTGCAGGGGGCGCGGCTCACGGCTTACGAACTCCACCGCGCGGGAGCGGACGTGACGCTCATTTGCGACAACATGGCCTCGATGGTAATGAAAAACGGCTGGGTGCAGGCCTGCCTGGTCGGGTGCGACAGGATCGCCGCCAACGGGGATGTCGCTAACAAGATCGGCACAAGCGGCGTGGCGATCCTCGCGAAGCATTACGGCATCCCCTTCTATGTTTTAGGGCCGACCTCAACTATCGACCTTCGCTGCAAAACGGGCACTCAGATTGAAATTGAGCTGCGAGCGCCGGAGGAAATTAAGGAAAAGTTTTTCGAAAAGCCCGTTGCGCTTGCTGATATTCCCTGCTACAACCCCGCCTTTGATGTGACGTCAAACGCCCTCATCACGGCGATCGTCACGGAAAAGGGCGTTTGCCGCGCGCCGTACGCGCAGAGCCTTAAGACTTTGTTTGAGCCATGACGATCGGCCGGGCGCGCACCGGGGAGAGCGTGCCGGGCTTGCGAGAGAAAAGGCCGCAGAAGCGGCCTTTTTTTCTTATAATCCAAACAGTGTGATTTGATTGCCCTCGGGCAGGCCTTGGAAACAGCCCAGCTCGCGCAGCTTATCGACCACGGCACTGTTGGCTTTTGCACGCATGCGGAAATCCTCAATGGAGGCGAAGGGGCCCTCGGCCTTCGCCGCGCCGATCCCCTCGGCAGCGGCCGCACCTACGCCGGCGATGGCGCTAAAAGGCGGACGCAGCGCGTTGCCCTCGATGCAGAAACGCGTGGGGTCGGAACGGTAAAGGTCCACGGGCAATAGCTCGATGCCGCGCCGGTTCATTTCATACACCACCTCGAGGATGGTCAGAAGATCCTGCTCCTTCTGCTCTGCGCGGTTGCCCTTGTCCTTGATGGCTTTGATGTTCTTGAGCACCCGCACCTCGCCGCCGGAGGCGGCTTGCACATCGAACGCGTCCGCTCGCGCGGAAAAGTACACGCAGTAGAACGCCAGCGGCCGGTGTACCTTGTAGTAGGCGGTGCGGAAGCTCATCATCACATAAGCCGCGGCGTGCGCGCGCGGGAAGAGATAGCCGATCTTGCGAAGCGAATTGACGAACCACTCCGGCGCGTTGAGCGCGGCGAGGTTCTGTTCCATTTCCTCCGTGAGGCCCCGCCCTTTTCGCACGCTTTCCATCGTTTTGAAGGAAATGGAAGCCTCCCCGCCCATGGCCATCAAGGTGTTCATGATGTCCTCGCGCGTGCAGATCACCTGCGAAAGCGTCGCCACCCCGCCCAGAACCATGGCCTGCGCGTTACCCAGCCATACGTCGGTGCCATGCGAGAGGCCGGAGATGCGAATCAGCTCGTCCATCGTGGTTGGCCGCGTATCCATGAGCAACTGCCGCACGAAGGGGGTGCCAAGCTCCGGGACGCCGATGCTGCCCACGTCGCAATCGAGCGCCTCTAGCGTCGTGCCAAGCGGCTCCACACTGGAGAACAGGCGCATGGTCTCAGGGTCGTCCTGCGGGATATCGAGGGGGTCGATCCCCGTGAGCTCCTTAAACAAGCGCATGGCCGTGGGATCATCGTGGCCGAGAATATCGAGCTTGACGAGCCGGTCGTCCATCGCGTGGAAGTCAAAATGCGTCGTGATGGTGTTCTTCTCGATTTTATCCGCCGGATACTGGATGGGCGTAAAGTCGAAAATCTCGTATCCCTCCGGCACAATGATGATGCCGCCCGGGTGCTGCCCCGTTGTGCGTTTGACGCCCTCGCAGCCGTGCACGAGGCGTTCGGTCTCCGCATAGGAGAAGGAATCGTTGCGCTCCTCACAGTATTTTTTGATGTAGCCGAAAACGGTCTTATCCTTCAAGCCGGAAATAGTGCCCGCGCGAAACGCGTAGCCCTCGCCGAACATCTCCTCCACATACTTGTGCGCCACAGGCTGATATTCGCCGGAGAAGTTCAGGTCGATGTCGGGCGTCTTATCGCCCTTAAAGCCCAAAAACGCCTCGAAGGGGATCGTATAGCCCAGCTTGTGGTAGTTCGCGCCGCACTTGGGGCAACGGGCATCCGGCATGTCGATGCCGCAGGTGTATTTGATGAGATCCACATCGAAATCGCTATGGCGGCACTCTGGGCAGACGTAGTGCGGTTGGA
>CAYNDC010000079.1:0-6812 GCA_964396085.1 uncultured Clostridium sp.
CTTGGAGACGGCATAAAGCTCCTCGGGTGGGGTCTTGTGCAGGTAGAGCGCATCGCTTGCGCGCCGTTGCCGCCCCATGAGCGCTTCATCCGGAAGATAAAGCTTCAGCGTGAGTTCCGGCGTGAGCGCCTGTGCGCCGGCGGACGGTTCCTCGCAAACGCAGCCCTGCTTGCGCGCCGTTGTGACGATGTCGTTGAACATGTTAAGCGCGTCGCAATAGCCTACGACGGTCTTTTCCTCGAGCAACTCGGGCGTAATCCACCGCGCCCCTTGAGGTGGCAGAGCAAGGGCGAAGAGACGTTTAACCGGGATGTGGTGCAGCACGGCAAGCGCGCCGCCGATGTGGTCGAAATGCAGGTGGGTGAGCAGAAGCAGGTCGATATGATCGACGCCCTGTTCCAGCAGGTAGTTCAGCGCGGGGCGCCGCAGAGAACCCTTGACGAACTCGATGTGCGGCCGCCCGCAGTCTACGAGCATCACATAATCGGGTGCGCCGGGGCGCACCTGCCGAACGAGGAGCGCATCCCCATCGCCAACATTGATAAAATCGAGCTTCAGCATCCTTCATGCGCGGTCAGGGAGCCGCGGCAGCTTCCAAGTGAGCCCTGAACATCAAGAAAGAGAAGGCCGCGCCGCTCAAAAGCCCGGCCGGAACGAGCATGAAGAAGAAATAGAGGAAAATGCGGAATCCTTCCCCATCGCTCAAAATAGCCATTGCGATGAGCGCCGCAATGGCAAACGCAAAAAGCCAAACATATGCCGCCGGCACGATGCGCCGGTCCCGAATGATGAAAGTGAGAGAGCAGCACACGAGCGAGCCGGCGATGCCGGGGAGGATGCTCTGCAAAAGGTTGCGCAACCCAACGGAACAGCCCGCGCATGCGGTCTCGATGAGGTCGATGAGAAAGAAATACGCGACGCCGTACACGGCGAGGTAGAGCAGGCTCAGGCAGAAGGAATACAGCAGCACCGCGCTCTTTGGCTTCCCTTCGGGCGTTAGGAACAGAGCTGACCAGAATCGGTCCAGCTTACCGCGAAAAGAACCTTGCTTCTCCGATGCCTGCATGCTTACCTCCGCTGCGTTGTGCGGCGCGCACTGCGCGCCGCACAACGGTTGTCGCATACGATACGCCGCCAATCAGCCCTGCTTGCTGGCGAGTTGGCGCCAATAGATCCAGTAGGCTTTTACGTTGGGATATCTCTCATAGATCTCCACAAAATCAGGACTTTTGAGGTTGGCCTCTTCCCGGGTGACGGTGGTCGAGGCGAATTCAAAGTCGTCGCGAATGCTCCACTTGCCCGTCGCATCGAGGGAAGCAAGGCACCCGCTCTGCCCGTCGTCCCCGCCCAGCTCATAGAGGATGAAGAGCCGGGCGCCCGCGGGGTTATCGCATTGGTTGACGACGTAGAGGTATTCGCACGCGAGGAAAGCCGTGTAGGGCTGGAGGCCCGTCACCCAAGCAATCGTGAGCCCGTTGTGGATGTTGTCGAGCTTGCCGCCGGAGCACAGGCCAAGGGTGGGGCCGTTGAGGCTCTCGTCCACCGCGGCGACAACCTGGTCGCCGTCATCGAGCTCCGTGCTGAACATTTGCGTAAAGCGCCAGAGCAATTCAACGCCGCCGTTGTTCTCCGGAAGCTCCATGATGCCGGGCGTGTTGTTCAGGTAGTCCATGTAGGTGTAGACGAGCGGCTCGCCGTATTGCGTCTCATACTGGGCGGCCAGCGCATCCCCGTCGACGATCAACTGCGCCCATAGCGCTGCGTAGGAGGGGGAGGTGATGTCCTTGGTGTAGATCGTCCAGAACTGTGTGTTTTTCCCCGCAGCGTCGGTGTAGGATTTCGTATCTACGTTATAGCCTTTGACGATATCCCACCAGCTCTCGATCGGGCAACCGTCCGGGTACGCTTCGGTGTTGTAGTACCAGGGGCTGAAGGAGGCATACACGGGCATGCCGAATTTAAGCAGATCGGCGTCGATGTGCTCGCACACGCGCGTGGGGTAGTAGACGTCGAGGTAGTCGTACTGCACAAGTTCGTGATAGATCTCGCCGCTGCTGTCCTTAACCTGAAGCACATCCGCGTTGATGTTGCCCGAATCTGCCTCGGTTTCGATGCGGTTGGCGACCGTGTCCGTGTCGGATTCGATGTATTCGATCTTGTTCGCAAGGTCGGGGAAGGTTTTCACG
The DNA here is from genome assembly GCA_964396085.1 of uncultured Clostridium sp. Lineage (GTDB taxonomy): Bacteria > Bacillota > Clostridia > Christensenellales > CAG-138 > Phil1. The sequence continues at coordinate 2,187 of CAYNDC010000079.1, forward strand.
AACTTTTTGATGGCGGTGTGCGCGGTGGCCGTCGTCGAATAGACGATAATCGTTCCGCTCTCCTGTATGGCAAGCTCGTATAATTCCTCCATCGTCATGTTGTTGTAATCCGGCGCGCCCGGAACGGGCGTATCCGCAATTTCGGGCTGCGCGCCGGTCGTGCCGGGGACCCCGCCCGCGTTGGGCGAGGCGCTCTTGCAGCCCACGCATGCGCCAAGCGCGAGGAAAAGTGTGAGCAGGCAGGCAATTAACGACTTAAGCTTCATGATCGCATTTCCTCCTTGTAGCGAATGGACTTATTGGGGGTCGGAGCAGGGGGCGGGCACGCTCGACGCATGCGCGAATTTGATCAGGCGCCGGGTACCCTTATGATAGACGTTCATCTTTTCGGGATGGAGCACCGTGTATACCTTCTGGTTGATCTCGTAATCCACAAGGCCGAGCTGGATGGAGAGGAACTCCGCCTTCCCCACGGTGAGGGTGACGAGCGTCTCGCTACCGGCGGGCTGGCTTGCATACACGCTCGCCTCGATGGAACCGGGGCGGCAGCGAATGGTGTCGATCTCGATCATCTCCGGCCGCACGCCCAGCACGCACGGGAACTCCTCCTTGACCGGGTACTCCTCGCCCTCTTTCATATCCGCCTTGGGGAAGAGGTATTCGCCGATGTCGCTTCTGACCCGCAGCGTTTCGCCGTCATAGAGCGCTTGCCCCTCGATGAAGTTGATGCGCGGATTGCCGATAAAATCCGCCGCGTCGAGGTCGATCGGGTTGGTATAGACGCCAAGCGGGGTATCCACCTGGGAGATGACGCCCTCCTTGAACAGGGCGATTTTGGTGGACATCGTGAGGGCTTCAACCTGGTCGTGCGTCACGTAGATGATGGTGGTGCCGGTCTCCTTATGCAAGCGCTTGAGCTCGGCGCGCATGTCGATGCGAAGGCGCGCATCCAGGTTGGAGAGCGGCTCGTCGAGCAGCAGCAGCCTGGGGCTGGTGGCAATAGCGCGCGCGATGGCCACGCGCTGCTGTTGGCCGCCCGAAAGCTCGTTGGGATAGCGCCCGCGGTACTCTTCAATACGCATCACGCGCAGCGCGGACATCACTTTTTCCTCTACCTCGTGCCGCGAGAGTTTTTTGATTTTTAGGCCGAAGGCGACGTTCTCATAAGCGGTCATGTGCGGCCAGAGCGCGTAGCTTTGGAAAACGAGGTTCAGCCCGCGCTTGCTGGGCAGCTCATAGAAGGCGGTTTGGGCGTCAATGATGACGTTGCCGTCCATGGTCATCTTCCCGCCCTGCGGCTTCTCAAGGCCGGAGATGACGCGCAGCGTCGTCGTCTTGCCACAGCCGGAAGGACCCAGCAGCGTCATGAAATCCCCATCCTCGATGACGAGGTGGATATCCCGAAGGACATGGTTTTCCCCGTAATATTTATCGATGTGCTCCAGTACGATCCTGCTCATTGATTCGTTCTCCCTTTCATGGATGGTATGGTGCCCGCTTAACCCCAGCTCTTGCTGACATCCGCCCCAAAGAGGTTTGCGATGCGGTAGCAGATGAGGATGAACAGCAAGATGATGATCGCAATCGCGTCCGCACACTGTGGCATCACGCTCTTGGAATACTCAAAGGCGAGGAAGGAGAGCGTGTAGTTCTTGGGCGTCATGAGAATCGCAATCAGGTCCAGTTCCTTGGCGATGCTGATGAAGACCAGCATGAAGCCGGAGATGAACCCGTTCTTGGCCAACGGAATCACGATGCTGCCAATCCTGCGCCAGAAGCTCGCGCCGGCGATATCCGCCGCCTCCTCGAGTTCCAGGCTGATCTGCATCATATTGGCGGAACCCGAACGGCTCGCGAAGGGGAAGTGTTTGACGATGGATACCAGCAAGATCAGCATGAACGTGCCGTACAGAGACGGGATGATGCCGCCCAGGCGCGGCTGGCTGAACATGGCGAAGTAGATCGCCGAGAAGGCCACGCCCGGCATCAGATAGGGAATAAACACGAGCTGCTCGGTGAGCTTGCCATACCATTTGCCGCGGCCGCGTGTGGAGATATAGCCTAAAAACTGCCCGCAGAAGGCCGTGATGATGGAGGCGATCAGCGATAGTTTCACCGTGTTGCCAAGCGCCCGCATGAACTCGCTGTTTCGGAAGATGCCGTTGTAGGCGTAGCTTTGCAGCGGCGCTTCATCCAGCGTGCCGATCCAGGCGTAGAGCGAGAGGTTGGAGAGCGCGTAGCCCTGGCCGGTATAGATTTGGAAACTCTCCATCACCAGCACGAACGTGGGCATCACCATTGCGGCAAACAGGAAGATCACGATGAACACCAACAGCGGATATTTGGCGTTGCCAATGCGCATGGGGTTGCTGCGCGTCCCCTTGCCGCCGATGGTAGCATAGGATTTGCGAACGCCCACGAGTTTCTGGTTGGCAATAATCGTGCCCGAGGCGAGAAGGATCATCAGCAGGCTCATCGCGTAGCCAACGCCCTTGGGGCTGTCGTTGATGAATTCCTTCATGCGCGTGGCCATCACGTAGTAGCTGATGCGGTTGCCGAGGTTCGCCGCGACGCCGTAGGAGCCGATCGACTTGGAAATGGTCATGATCACCGCCGAAAGCACAGAGGGGAGAACCAGCGGCAGCGTGATGGATTTGAGGATCTGCGCCTTGTTTGCCCCCTGAATTTCGCCCATCTCCTCCAGCTCGGAGTTGACGGAGCGCAGCGATCCCGACACCATGATATACGCGAAGGCATAGTAATGCATGCTCATGACGCACACGATGGCAAACGGGCCGTAGGCAAGCCAATCCGGTATGGGAATCCCAAGGCCTGTGAGCAACCCCAGGCTCCCCGAGGTGCTGTTGCGGAACACCGCCAACCAGCTCAGCGCCTTGCACCAGGAGGGGATCATATAGGGAATGATAATCAGCATGCCCAGCAGCTTTTTGCGCGGAATATCGGTGCGCACCATCAGCCATGCGAGCACAGAGCCCAGCGGGATGGAGATGAGCGTGACGAACAGGCCGATGGTCAGCGAGTGGAGCAGCGGCTCCCACAGGATGGCATTGGTGAGCGGGCTTACCAGCAGGTATTTCCAATAGAACAGCGTGTAGTCGCCGATCTGCGCGCCGGGAATGTTGCGCAGCTCCGCTTTGGCGACGATGAAGGTGCTGTTGATCATCGTGAGCAGCGGAATGACGATCAGGCAGAACAACATGATCAGGCTGAAGAAGACGATCATGTTGAACGGGTTGCCGATTAGGCCGAGAAGCTGGTTTTTCATCCTGGCCCATGAAAACGTTTTTTTCTGCTTATTCCCCTTTGGCATTTTCTAACTCCTGTCAAAGAATCGTCCCGCCGCGGCGAAGTCCGCGGACCATAGAGAACGGGGGTTATTTGCCGAGCTCTTTTTTCAAAATCGTGTAGACGTCAAAGATGTTTTCCACTTCGTAGTCGGGCGCGAACCCGTCCTGTACGTTGCGGTCCTTGATGGGCGTGAGAAAGGAGCCGATTTTGAACACGCGCCCGAAACCCATTTTGCGCGGCCCGATGACGTCCCGGGAGACCGTGTCGCCCACGAACGCGCATTCCGCGGCCGTGAGCCGCGCCTGGCACAGGGCGATCTGGAAGATATAGGGATGGGGCTTGCGGTACCCCACGATGCTCGAGAGCGTCACGTCGTCAAAATACTCCCGCACGCCGTACTCCTCAAGCGTGGAAAACACCTGGAAAAGGCTCGCCGTGTTGCTGATGATGCCCACGTACAGGCCCAGCTCTTTGAGACCGCGCAGCATTTGCGCTACGCCCGGGCGCAGGCTGCGATCAAAATAGGTCACCTCCCACATGTGGGCGATCTCTTCGCTGGCGTTGATGAGCTTCTCGCGATCGACCAGGATGTCCGAAAACCCGTAATCGGCCCAGATCTGCTCCGGCTTAAGCTCCATGAGAGTCCCCTCCGCCTCATCTTTATAGGCGAGGATGCGGGGATACACACGCTCCCAGAGAGCGGCTGTATCATACGGTACGTCGATATGGTGCTTCTGAAGGATGCCGGAAAGTTGCTCGGCCGTCCGCCTGAGGTTTTCCTCACCGCACACGAGGTGTTCGAGCGTTCCGCCCATATCGAACATCACTGCCTTTATCAAAATTGACACACATCCTTTCGAGGTGAGTTCAATACGATCGAGTCCTTTGATGCCGGGATACGGTAATTTAGCTTTGCTTTTTCTCGGATAGCAGCAGTTTTGCCGCCCATTTCAAATTGATTTCAAATAATGCTTCACGATTAGCGCAAACGATTGCGTTGCTTCTTAATTACTGTTAGCTTAATGGCTATGCCGGAAATTGTCAATCACTAATTGTGGTTTTATCGGGAATTTTACGAGGATACTCGCCGGAAACACAAAGAACAGCCGTGGATGTGAAGCCTGCGATCCCGCAGGAAGGGGTTGATGCGGAGCGCCTGCCCGGACAAGTAGCGCACACGTTTGCGGGAAAGTGCGCGCGCACAGCGGCGCCCGGCAACGGGGCGAAAGCGGGGATCAGGTATCGATCTCTTCGACGAAGAGCACCCCGTCGTAGGAGCCGACAAGCTCGAGCGCGGCATCGTGCTTGAGATCGGAT
>CAYNDC010000080.1:0-6796 GCA_964396085.1 uncultured Clostridium sp.
AGGCGGCGGGCGCAATCCCCCTCCGCACGGAACATATAAGGCAAAAAGGCGCATTCCTCGCCCTCGATCGTGCGAACGACCAACTCGCCTGCGAGCATCAACTCGACGAGCATCTGCTCTGCAGGCCCCACATCCACACCAAGCAGGTCCGCGGCGACCTCGACGAGCTTCTCCTTGGGCAGCATCGTGTGGCCCTCCTGACGCGCCCACTGGAGCGTATATTTCAGCCCCGCCTTGATGCGAAAGGGAGAATCGTGCTCGATGCCAGCGTTTGCGGCGAGCTTGTCCGCCGTGAGGAAGCCGATGCCTTCGATGTCATCGATGAGCCTATAGGGGTTCTCCCGAAGTTTAGCAAGGGCCAGGTTGCCATAGGCTTTATAGATTTTGATGCCCTGATTGACCGTGATGCCGAACTCTTGCAGGGCGAGCATGATATCCCGAAGATCCTTTTGCATCGCGAAGGACGCGGCGATGCGCGCGGCGCGCTTGGCTCCGATGCCCGGCACCTCGCGCAGGCGATCCGGCTCGTTTTCCAATACGGAAATGGTATCCATCCCGAACATGGCGACGATCTGGCGCGCTGTGATTTCCCCAACGCCCGAGATCAGGCCGCTTCCCAGATAGTTGATCAGCGCCGTCACATTCGCCGGCGCAAGCGTATGGTATGCGCGCACCTTGAGCTGCTTTCCGTAGGCGGGATGCTCGGTCCACGAGCCCTCGATCTCAATGCGCTCGCCAATGCTCGCAAGCGGCATTTCGCCCACGGCGGTAAAGCTGTGCTCCGCCTCGTCCACAAGCTCAAGCACGGAGTAGCCGTTCTCCGCATTTCTATATATGATGCTTTTCACCGTGCCGCGTATTTGTTCCACAAAACCGTCCTTTCGCGATAATATTCTACCATTGCCCCGCACGTTTGGCAAAGTATGAATGAAGCGCGCATATATTTAGGCACAAACAAGCATCGGAGGGATGAGCCGTGCCAATACTGGTCATCACAAAGAAAACGCTTCTGATCGCCCTAGCGGTCATCATCGTCCTCATCGCGGGGATCATCATCGCCATCGCGCTCAAGGATGCGCCTGCACGCGCCTCCCTCGCACCACCTGCGGAGGAGTATGAAATGGAGGTGCTTGCGGGCAAAAAGAAGGAGCTGCCCGTCTACAGCGTGCAGCGCGAGGATCAGGTGCTCGCCCTCACGATAGACGCCGCGTGGGAGGATGACAAGACAACTTTTATCCTCGACACGCTCGATGCCTACAAGGTGAAGGCGACGTTTTTCCTTTGCGGTTTCTGGGTGGAAAAATATCCGGAAATGGTCAAGGAGATCCATGATCGCGGGCACGAAATCGGCAACCACTCCTACGCGCACCCGCACATGACCCGCCTCTCGAGCGCGCAGATGAAAAAGGACGTGGAAAAGTGCGAGGCGATGATTGAAAAGATCACCGGCGTGCGCTCAACGCTCTTCCGCGCGCCCTTCGGGGAGTATAACGACTCGGTCATTCTATCGATGCGCGAGGCGGGGTACGAAGTCATCCAATGGGATCTCGACACGGTAGATTGGAGGCCGGAGCGCAGCGCGCAGACCATCCTCGATACGGTCGTGCCCAAGCTACACCCGGGCTGCATCATTCTGTGCCACAACAACGGCTTCATGATCAAGGAATATCTGCCAAAGCTCATCGAGAGCGCGCAAAGCGCGGGGTACAGCTTCCTCACGGTGAGCGAGCTTCTGCTTGAGGGCGAAGTCTACATCGACGTCAACGGCGTGCAAAAGCCCTCGGCGTAGGCAGGCGTGCGGGGCGCCAGACGGCGGGTGTGAAAAAGCGCGCAGGACGCGCGCCAAGGTTATGGAAAAACCCTACTGCGCTTGTTTTGCAATAGGGTTTTTTGAGTGTCTGCAGCGAGGAGCCTGCAAAGCTCCTCCGCTGTTGCTGCATCGTCATCGTATTCCGCACGGAGTGCGCGCCGAAGCGGCACGCCTTGCCATGGTTGGTGCAGGCTTCTGCGGCCTTTGGCCTAGTTGAGATATTGCTTGAGGAACGCTGCCATTCTGGGATAGCAGTCGAGGCGGTTCTTCAGTTTGGCGATGCCATGGCCTTCGTCATCATAGCACAGGTATTCCACCGTTCGGCCGAGCGCCCGGAGCGCCTCGGCAGCCTGTTCTGCTTCCGTGACGGGGACGCGCGGGTCGTTCTTGCCCTAGATGATCATAATCGGGGCGGAAATGTCGCCGATCTTCGCCGCCGGAGAAACGCGTTCGAGCACGTCCCTGTGTTTCTCAAGCGAGCCGTACTCGCTCTCGCGGTGCGGCCTCCTGTACGCAGCGGTGTTCTCGAGGAACGTCACCAGGTTGTACATGCCCACCGTATCGATGGCGCACGCCCAAAGCCCGGGGTAACGCGCCGCGCAGGAAAGCGTCATGAAGCCGCCGTAACTCGTGCCCGTCACGGCGAGCTTGCCCTTTGCCGCGACCCCCGTCGAGATCAGGTGCGCAACCAGGCTTTCAATATCGCGGACGCTGTCGAGGCGTTTTTCCACATCGTCCAGATGGGAGTATGCCTTGCCGTACCCCGTGCTGCCGCGCACATTGGGCGCGACGACGGCGATGCCCTCGCTGAGCAGATACTGGATGAACTCGTTGAAGGACGGCATTTCCTGTCCCTCAGGTCCACCGTGGATCTCGATTACCACAGGCAGGTTTTGCGCAATCTTTCCGGCGGGCACATAGAGCCAGTAGGGCACCTTAAGGCCGTCGAACGACTCAAAGCTGCCGGGCAAGGGTTCCACGAGCGAGGTTTTATCCTCTGGCGCCACCGCATCCGCGCTGATGCGGCGCATGCTCTCCGCATCGAGGTCGAGAAGCCATATCCCCTCCGGCCGCCTGCCGCTGGACAGGGTAAAGAGCAGCTTATGGCCTTGTGCAGACCAAGATAGCTGCTGATACTCGCTCAGCACGCCCTTGGGCGGCGCAATCGTGTTCACTTCGGCCAGCGTCTCAAGGTCATGGATATGCAGCCTCGTATAGCCGCCCTCGTTGACCGTCACCGCGAGGTAGCGATCGTCCGCAGACAGGGCCAGGCGCTCCGCGTCCCATCCGTATTCGAAGGCAATTTGCATGCTGCCCGCGGCAAGGTCGTAGCGGTGCACGTTCATAAAGTCGCTGTCCCGGTCGCTCAACAGGTAGAACCCCGTGCCGTCATGCCGCCAGGCGGGGTTCGTCTCCGCGCTGAGGCGCTCGTCCGCCGGAATGCGCACGGATTCGCCGCTGGTCATGTCTGTCATCCAGAGCGGATTGTCAGACTCGCCGCGCAGCTTGTTGTAGAGCATATAGCGCCCATCCGGCGAGAGCGCATCGTCCGCAGGCCAGTTATAATTGTCGCAGTGTTCCTTAACAAGCGTCGCCACACCGCTGACCACATCCTTCTTCCAGATATCGAAGGTCTGCTTTGCCCGCGCGTTGCCGGCGTAGGCGAGCGTTTTCCCATCTCGCGTCAACCCGCCGAGGAAATGCCGCGCTGCGGAGTCGTTCGTCAAGTCATTGGGCTGCCTTTCCCCTTTTTTCAGCAAAAAGATCTGCTCGCACTCGTTGCCGCCTATGTCCGTAGCAAACAGGATGTCCCCGGTTGCCGGCACGCCTTTGATTTTCCAAATGCGTTCATCCCCGAAGGTCCGCTGCTCGCACGCGCCGGTCTCGAGGTTCATCTGCCAGATATGCGTGCCTGAAGCATCGCGACGGATAAAGGCGATCGTTTCGCCCGCGTCAAGCCACACGGGACTACGTTCCATGCGCATTTGAAGATAGCGTTTCAGTTTTTCGTTCATGCCTTGGCCTCTCCGCTTCCGCTTTCTTTATACTTGAGGTAATCGCTCACGAGAAGGCCGCACTCAAGCTGAATGGACACCAGCTTCTTGATGGGGACAGCCTCGTAATCCAGAGCGCGCTCCAACTCGTCCGTCAGCGCGCGGTGCGCCTCCTGCGCCTCTCGTACCGCACTCTCGAGCGTATGCTTCTTATCCTCATTCTGTTCGCCCGCGTCATCCATACGGGCAAGCTCGTATTCGTTCATGCGAATCGCCATGCCGAAAGAAAGGCTCTTGTAAAAGCGGGTGAGAACGAGGTTGTCGAACTCCTCCGCCACGGTTGCCGTGCGCGCGAAATCGGGGTTCGATTCGACCATGCGCCTGGTACTTTGGTCTTGCGAGGCTTTTGTGAACGCCTCGAGCGCGAGCAGGAACGGATTTTCCGGGTCGATGAGGGCGCGCGTCTTTTCGATCATGCCAATGAGGATCGCGTCGCTTTTCCGGCTCTCATCGAGGCCACGAATCACCGCGTCGCGCCGGCTCATGGTGCCCGGCGAGCAGTCCATAATGCGCCTGTCGTAAAAATACGGCAGTTCCGTGAGCAGCGTAAAGCTGCCGTGCCGCTCGCGCGCATAACTCTCGCTGCAAGTGCCCGTTTTGATCTTTTCGCCGATGTCCGTCTCCCCGTATTGCTCCATGTAATCGTACGATTGCTCGATGCCAAGGCTCCTGTATACTGCCGGGGAAAACGCCTGGCAGTAAGGCGCCTCGGGTTCGCCCAGGTTTAGAGGAACATCGACGCGCTCCGCTGCCGCACGCATTTGCTCGTAAAGCGGCTCGAGCGGACGGGAAATATACCAGTAGACACCGCCGAAGCCGGCGTTGTGCAGGGAGTAGATGAAATGCGGCTTGATTTCATCGATGAGCTTCATCATGGCTTGCGTTTCAGGGATCGGCTCGTGGAAGTGTAGCTCCTTATAATCGATAGGGAACGTCCAATCAACCTGCTTATAGCCCGCGGGGCGGAAGAAATTGCGCGAATAATCATAAATTGTAAACGGCCCCTTGAGCCAGCCCTCGTTGAGCGCGAGGCCGTCCACGTCCCTGTCTTTAACCGTCAGCACGTTTCCCATCAGCTGCCCCTCCCGTAGTTGTATTTCGGGTTGAGCACATGGTTGAGTCCGTCGCCGAGCAGATAGAAGAAGATCACCGTGATGATGATGGCGATGCCCGAAAACGCGCAGATCCACCATGCGGTCGTGATGTAGCTCTTACCCTGGTAAATCATCTGGCCCCAGGAAATGATGTTCGGATCGCCTAAGCCCAGGAAGGAGAGCGATGCCTCCGTGAGAATCGCCCCGGCCATGCCCCTGGTCGTGTTCGCCACGACGGGGAAGATTCCATTGGGCAGGATATACTTAAACAGTATCTGCGACTTGGTTTCCCCCATGGCGACAGCGCTCATGACGAATGTCCTCTCCCGCAGGGAGAGCGCTTGCGCGCGCATGAGCTTCGCGTTGCCCGGCCATGTCGTAAGGCCGATGACCAACATCACGTTGGTGATGCTGTTGCCAAAGAGCGAAATGATCAGCAGGATCAGGAAAAACACCGGTATCATCAGGAAGATGTTGATGACTTCCGAAACGACGAGATCCACCTTGCCGCCGAAGAAACCGCTGACGCCGCCGATGATCACCCCAAGGGCGCCCGAGATGAACGCCGAGATTACGGCGACCTTGAGCGATGTGCCCACGCCGTAGATGAGCATGGAGTACACGTCCTGCCCCATGTGGTTGGTGCCCAGAAGATGTCCGTCCACGCCCGGCGCGAGAAGACGCTGGTATTCGTACGAGTTGGGGTCGTGCGTTGCAAGCACCGGAGCGAGCACGATGATCAGGAGCAGCGCGAGGATGCCTGTCGTGCCCATGAGGAGCTGCCGGTCCGCCTTGAGCGCGCGGAAGCTGTTTTTTAGGATTTTTCGAATCATTCGTCTTCCTCCTTACCTGTCGTAACGTATACGCGGATCGAAGAAAGCGTAAACGATATCGACGAGCACCATGATGACGGCTACGGATACGCTCATCACGAGGTAAATGCCCATGAGCGTCGGATAATCCCTCTGGGTGATGGCCGTCATGGTCAGCCGGCCGGTGCCAGGCCAGGAGAATACGATTTCGATGAGCGTGACGCCCGTCACGAGGAAGGCGAGCGTGATGCCGAACATCGTTACCGTTGGCAGGATGGCGTTGCGGAAGATATATTTATTGAAGATCTTCTTTTCGCTCATACCCGTTGCTCGCAGCGCCGAGATAAAGTCCTCACTGGTTATCTGTTGGATGGAGCTTTTGGCGATGCGGAAATACCCGGGCATCGCGATGAGCGTGAGCGTCAGCGTGGGCAGAATCAGATGCTTCGCCACGTCGAGGTAGTAGCGCACACCCGTGTAGGCGGCGCGCGCATCCGTCATCCCCTGGGAGGGAAGCATCCCCATCTTGGAGGAAAGCAGAATGATCAGCATCAACCCGAGCCAGAACGAGGGCATCGCATCCAGTGCGTATGCCACGGTGGAGAGCAGGCCGTCCGGGAAGGAACCCTCGCGCCGCGCACAAAAAATGCCCAGCGCCGTGCCGATCACAAGCTCCAGAATCGCCGAGACGAGGCCAAGCAGCACCGTTGCGCCGAGCCGCTCGCCGATCATCTCGTTGACGGAACGGTTGTAGATGATCGAAGTGCCCAAATCCCCCTGCAAGGCGTTGGAGAACTGGCTCCAGAACTGTTCGGGAAGGGATTTGTTGAGACCCCATTTTTCCATTAACGCTTCGCGCAGCGCGGGATCGTCCGTTTCCTTCCCCATGATCGTACGGATCGGATCGCCCGGCGTCGGTAGCCGCATCGGCATCCACATCGCCGCCCCCGGTCTGGGGATCACGCATGGTTCCCCGATGGATGGTGTCGCCCGTGCCCGCCTGTCCACGGTCTATATGCCGGGCAA
>CAYNDC010000081.1:0-4563 GCA_964396085.1 uncultured Clostridium sp.
TCGTTGGCAGGAACGGCTCCGATTCCAACCACTATCACATTGACGTCCCCGAGCTCGACCAGCTCATCGTCGACGCCCGCTTGAGCGATGACCAGGCTTACCGCAAGGCCGTCTACAAGCAGGTTCTTGACATCATCACCGACATGGCAGTCGAAATCCCCGCCTACCAGAGGCAGAACTGCACCGTGTTCAGCGCCGAGCGCCTCAACCTCTCGACACTGACGCCGGACATCACCACCTTCTGGGGTTGGATGAACGACATTCAGAACCTCGAAATGAACTAACTCGGTTCACTCATGTATCGCACAGAGCCCGCCGCTTAGGCGGCGGGCTCTGTCTATTCTGATCTATGCAAAAAATACGGTATAAACCCGTTATATATACAATTTCGTCTGTGTACCATTCCCGCATCTTTCGCGGGTTCCCGCCCGCGGATAACTCCTGAACATCAATATTGCCCGCGCTTTTCGGGGCTGATAAAGAGGGGAATTATGCTAAAATTTATCTTGAAGAGGATCGTGATAGGCGCGTTTATCGTCCTGTTCGGCGCGCTCGTTGCCTACACGGTCATCCGTTGCCTGCCCAACTCCTTCGTGGAGACGATGGCTCGCCAACTATCCAACCTGCCGGGCTCCAAGAGCTATGATGAGCTTCTGACGCAGCTCAACGAGCAGTTTGGCTTCAACACGTCGATCATCGAGGGCTTTATTCGCTGGCTCGGGGATGCCTTGCGCGGTGAGTTTGGCTACTCCTGGAAGTACAGCCGGCCCGTTGTGGACAAGTTTAACAGCGTAATCTGGTACTCGGTCGTCATCAACATCATCACCTTCATTTTCCAGGCTGTGATTTCGATCCCGCTTGGCATCTTAGCCGCGCGCAAACAGTATAGCAAAACCGACTATGCGGTGACGGTATTTGCCCTGATGGGAATGTCCTTGCCGACCTTCTTTTTAGCCTCGCTTTTGAAATACGTGTTCTCCATCAAGCTGGAATGGTTTGACCTGTACGGCCTGGTGGGACGAATGCATGAGCAGATGACGCCCTTTGGGCAAATGCTCGACATTGCGCACCACATGGTGCTGCCGGTGATCACGCTGATGATTCTGAGCATAGGCGGCCTGATGCGCTTTACCCGCACGAATATGCTTGAGGTGCTTAACTCCGATTATATCCGCACCGCGCGCGCCAAGGGCCTGCCCGAGAAGCGCGTCATCAATCAGCACGCATTTCGCAACACGCTCATTCCGCTGGTATCCTATGCGTCCTATCTGCTGCCGAGCATGTTCAGCGGCGCAATCATCACGGAGACGCTGTATCAGATTCCCGGTATCGGCTATATCGCCTATGAGTCCATCACGGCAGGCGACATTCCCTTTACGATGTTCAACCTGGTGTTCATCGCCTTGCTCACACAGGTTAGCCTGATCATCGCCGATATTATGTACGCAGTTGTCGATCCGCGCGTGCGGATCAATTGACGGAGGTCTATCATGAGCGAAAAAGATATGAAAAACACCGAACTCAAGAATGAACCGGCCGAAGTCAACGCGAATGGCGCAGGCGAGCATCTCGCACTGGACGACGCGCGCCGCATTAAGGTCCTCTCGCCCGGCATGCTGGTCTTTAAGCGCTTCGTGCGCAACAAGCTTGCCATTACCGGCATCATCATCCTCTCGCTGATGTTCCTGTTCTCTTTCGTGCTCCCGCTCTTCCTGCCCTATACCCAATCGCAGGTGTTTAAGCACGACGAGGCGATCCTTAAGGAATATGCCGGCGCGATGTACAATGAGGAGCTGCGCTTCTTCACGCACGAGGGGCGCACGTTCCCGGTGGCCGCACAGGCGCAAATGGCGTTGGCCATCACCGCCAAACAGGATACCTTCACCTCGGGCGGCGAGACCTACGTCTTGGTGCAGGAAGGCGACAACTTCTACGTCATCAACGGCACCGTCAAAGTGGCGGATGTTGAAACGCTGGCCGGCAAATTCGTCGTCAAGCCGGCGGTGGACGGTTTCACCGCGACACAAGCGTTTACCGCGGCCTGCAAAGCGGCGGTTGATGCGAATATGACAGCCTTTGACTATGAAGGCAAGACCTACGTGCTGGGCAAAAACGGCAAGAACTACACGCTGGGCACGATGGATACGCTGGCAATCGCAAGCCTGCTGGTTTACGACGCTTATACGCAGGAGGATGTCGCGCTCACCAGCGACTATGATTTCCGCTATCTCTCCCAGAGCGCGCTTCTCAACAACCAGACGAGCTTCACCGCTGACGGCCAGCCCTATCAAATCGTCCACGACGGCGATGATATCATCATCACAAAACAGGCAAACGGCGCGAGCACGCCGGTGGTTGCCGTTTCGAACATTCTGGTTTCGCCCATCCAGTCCGACGTGTTCCTCAATGCGGACTATAAGGCGGTCGTGCGCGATGCGGTGAAAGCAAAAGCGAGCTCATTCACCTTCCCGGATGCCTCCGGCAACGAGGTCAATTACACGGTTACGCTCGTGCACAAAACCTACAACATCAAGACGCTGACGGTTTCGCGCCTGATTACCATGTATGAAGCACCTTCCAAGGAGCATTTTCTGGGCACGGACTCCAACGGCATGGACGTGCTTGTGCGCCTGATGTACGGCGGCCGCATCTCGCTGATGGTCGGCTTTATCGTGGTGTTCATCGAGCTGTTCATCGGCGTGATCATCGGCGGCATTTCCGGCTACTTTGGCGGCTGGGTGGACATGGCGCTGATGCGCTTTGTGGATCTGTTCAACAGCATCCCTTTCTATCCTATCGTGTTCATCATGGCGACCGCGATGGACAAAATGGAGGTGGATGCGACCGGCCGCATTTTCCTGCTCATGGCCGTACTGGGCATCATGGGCTGGACCGGCATCGCACGCGTGGTGCGCGGCCAGATTTTGACCCTGCGCGAGCAGGACTTCATGGTCGCGACCGAGGCGACGGGCATCCGAAGCTCCCGCAGGATCTTCCGCCACCTCGTTCCCAACGTGATGCCCCTATTGATCGTTCAAGCGACGATGAGCCTTGGCAGTATCATCATCACGGAAGCTACGCTCTCCTTCCTTGGCCTCGGCGTGAAATATCCGCTGGCATCCTGGGGAAGCATCATCAATGCGGCCAACAGCATCCATGTGCTCAAGAATTACGGCTTCATCTGGATTCCTGCCGGCTTCCTGATCGTGCTCACGGTGCTTGGCTTCAACTTCGTGGGCGACGGCCTTCGCGACGCGTTCGACCCCAAGATGAAAAGGTAGGTGTGCATTATGGCAGAGTTTAACAAGGATACCAATAAAACAAAGAAAAAAGCGAATTATATTTCCGCACGGGAGTCGAGTAAGATTTCGCGCGAGAACCGCCGCATTACCGATGCCATCGAAAAGCGGCGCAACCGCAAAAATGTGCCGCCTTCGGAATACCTCACCCAAATGCGGGATCCCGCCAACGTGGTGGAGTTCGACGACCTGCACACCTATTTCTTTACCGATATCGGTACGGTCAAGGCTGTGGACGGCGTGAGCTTTGAAGTACCCCAGGGCAAGACCGTCGGCGTGGTCGGCGAAAGCGGCTGCGGCAAGAGCGTGACGAGCCTTTCGCTCATGCAGCTCGTGCAGCGCCCGCAGGGGCAGATCGTCCAAGGTGCCATCCGCCTCAACGCAGGCGATAAGGTATACGACATCGCCAAGGTACCCACGCAGGTCATGGAGCACATCCGCGGCAACTACATCTCCATGATTTTTCAGGAGCCGATGACGAGCCTCAACCCCGTGTTCCGCGCAGGCGCGCAGATTGACGAGGTCATCAAGCTCCACAACCCGGAGATGACGGATGAGGACGTCAAGGCGCGCACGCTCGAGATGCTCGACATGGTCAACATCGCCAACAAGGAAGGCGTTTACATGATGTACCCGCACGAGCTATCGGGCGGCATGCGTCAGAGGATCATGATCGCGATGGCGCTCGCGTGCCGCCCCCGCTTGATCATCGCGGATGAGCCGACCACGGCCTTGGATGTGACCATTCAGGCGCAGATTCTCGACCTGCTGCGCAACCTCAAGGATAAGATCAACTCGAGCATCATGCTGATCACGCACGATCTGGGCGTGGTTGCGGATATGGCAGACTATGTCGTTGTCATGTATGCCGGCAAGATCGTTGAAAAGGGCACGGCGGAAGAGGTGTTCCTGCATCCCTCGCACCCCTATACCATTGGGTTGATGGCCTCCAAACCCGTCGTGGGCAAGCAGATCGACAGGCTATACAGCATCCCCGGCACGGTGCCAAACCCCATCAACATGCCGGACTACTGCTATTTTAAGGACCGCTGCGAGCGTTGCGTCGAAGCCTGCAAGGGCAAATATCCGCCGGAGATCAGGCTTAGCGACACCCACTCCGTCAGCTGCTATCTGTACGCCGACCAGGCCAACAAGGAGGGATCCGACAAATGAGCGTGAACGTCGAGAACGTTCTTGAAGTCAAGGACTTAAAGAAATATTATCCCATCAGGGCCGGCATGTTCGGCAAGGTCGTGGGTCAGGT
>CAYNDC010000081.1:4573-6742 GCA_964396085.1 uncultured Clostridium sp.
CCCGTGGGGTCGGCCACGCCGCCGCAGCCAATGGTGGTGATGCTGCGCACGCGGCCGGGCGCGCGGGCGGCCATGTGCAGGGCCACCCCGCCGCCCAGGCTGTAGCCGATCAGGTGCGCGCGGTCGATGGCATCAGTTTTACCATCAAGCGCGGCACGACGATGGGCCTCGTGGGTGAATCGGGCTGCGGCAAGACCACCGTTGGCAAAACGGTGTTGCGCCTGCACGACATCACTGACGGCGAGGTCAACTTCGAGGGGCGAAACATCCGCACGCTTTCCAACGAGGAGTTGCGCCGGCTGCGCCCGAGGCTCCAGATGATTTTCCAGGATCCTTACAGCAGCCTTTCCCCGCGTTTGCCGGTTGGCGAGATCATCGGTGAGGCGGTGCGCGAGCACAACATCGTGCCTAAGGAGGAGTTTGACGATTATATCGAGCAGACCATGCGCTCCTGCGGCCTGCAGCCCTATCATAAGGACCGCTACCCGCACGAATTCTCCGGCGGCCAGCGGCAGAGGATTTGCATTGCGCGCTCGCTCGCGCTCAAGCCGGACTTCATCGTGTGCGACGAACCCGTATCCGCCCTCGATGTTTCCATTCAGGCGCAAATCATCAACCTGCTTGAGGACCTGCAACGGGATTTCGGCCTTGCCTATCTGTTCATTTCGCACGACCTCTCCGTGGTGGAGCATATCTCCAGCACCGTTGGCGTCATGTACCTGGGCGATATGGTCGAGTTTGGCAGCAAGCGGGATATCTTTAAAAACCCGCTGCACCCCTACACCAAAGCGCTGTTTTCGGCGATTCCGGTTCCGGATCCGACGGTGCGCATGAAGCGCATCATCCTGGAAGGCAGCATTCCCTCCCCCGCCAATCCGCCCACAGGCTGCAAATTCCACACGCGCTGCAAGGAGTGCATGGAAGTCTGCACCCGCGAGATCCCCAAGACCTTCGACGCGGGCAACGGCCACACTGTGACCTGCCATCTCTACGGGAACTGAGCGGTGGCAAAACGGCGTAAACCCTATGCGGATGATGACGGCCGCGTCATCGCCAAGATGAACGTCCCCGGAATGCCCTGGCACCGGCCGGGGCCTTCGGAGGAACAGCGCGGCGTTGCCGGCCGGGATGATGAATCCGACCGTAGCGTCGAGCCGCTCTCCCGCCGCGAAACGCTCATGATCATGCTCCATTCGATGAAATGGGCGTTCCTCTTCGCGTTGGCGTTCAGCGTTCTTCTGGTGGCGTTTGTCCTGTTTTGCGTGTTTGTGTGGTTTAAGTAAGCTATGGATATCATCAATTACAAAAAGCACGTCATTCAATGTCCGCACTGCGGGAAGGACGCGCTCGACCACATGGAAGCATGCCCGCACTGCGGCGGCGAGCTGCGAAAGCCCCTTGACCCGGAGAAACTCCGGCGCTTTCAACGCGTGGCGAAAATCGTCGCCTTCCTCGTGGCCGGCGTATGCCTCGTGCTGATACTAGCCAACCGCTGCGTCCCATAATCCACCATTGACAAGTAAAGGAAAACCGGCAGGAAAAGCGCGCAGATGCGCCGCCAGAGCTGCCGGTTTTTGCATGCGCGCCAAGAAAAAGGCCCTGCTGTTTTACCCGCGGGGCTCCCGCGTGCCGGCTGCGGCCTTGCTCTCGAGCGCCCCTGTGTGTTAGCATAGAAAAAATAATGCGCAGGAGGGATCAAACATTTTGGCGAGAACGGGCGAAGGTTCCTTTGGCGCGATTGCCCTCGACGCAGCGCTGCCCAAGCTCCTTCTGGCATGGTACGACGAAAACGCGCGCCCGCTGCCCTGGCGGGAGAGCCGCGAGCCGTACCCTGTGTGGATTTCCGAAATCATGCTTCAGCAAACGCGTGCGCAGGTCGTGCGCGATTATTATTTGCGCTTCCTTGCCGCGCTCCCCGACATCTACGCCCTAGCGGAGTGCGAGGACGAGCAGTTGCTCAAGCTCTGGCAGGGGCTTGGCTATTATTCCCGTGCGCGCAACCTGAAAAAGGCCGCACGGCTGATCGTCGACGAGCATGCGGGGCGTTTTCCTCAAACCCAAAAAGCGCTTTTACGTCTGCCCGGCGTGGGGGCGTATACGGCGGGCGCCATCGCCTCCATCTGCTTTGAGCAGCCGACTCCCGCGGTGGACGGAAATGTGCTGCGCATC
>CAYNDC010000082.1:0-6671 GCA_964396085.1 uncultured Clostridium sp.
GACGACATCCCGATCATCAAGGGCAGCGCGCTGAAGGCGATGGAAGCGCTGGTTGCGGGGAAGGTTGCCAAGGAAACGCCGGAGTGCGCGTGCCTGTTCGAGCTGATGGACGCGGTGGACAGCTATATCCCGACGCCGGAGCGCGCGACCGACAAGCCGTTCCTGATGCCGGTCGAGGACGTGTTCTCGATCACGGGGCGCGGCACGGTCGCGACGGGCCGCGTGGAGCGCGGAACGGTCAAGGTGCAGGAGAGCGTGGAGATCATCGGCCTTGCGCATGAGACGCGCACGACGGTGGTCACGGGCGTTGAGATGTTCCGCAAGCTGCTCGATCAGGCGATCGCGGGCGACAACATCGGCATTCTGCTGCGCGGCGTGCAGCGTACGGATATCGAGCGCGGCCAGGTTGTGGCCAAGCCCGGCTCGATCAAGCCGCACACGCACTTCAACAGCCAGGTATACGTGCTCAAGAAGGAAGAGGGCGGCCGTCATACGCCGTTCTTCCCGGGCTACCGCCCGCAGTTCTACTTCCGCACGACGGACGTGACGGGCGTCATCAAGCTGCCCGACGGCGTTGAGATGGTCATGCCGGGCGACAACATCGACATGGAAATCACGCTGATCACGCCGATCGCCATCGAGAAGGGTCTGCGCTTCGCCATTCGCGAAGGCGGCCGCACGGTTGGCGCGGGCGCGGTGTCGGACGTGATCGAGTAAGTAACAATCCACTACAAGCAACGGTCCCTGCTCAAATGAGCGGGGACCGTTTTTTGTTGCGGACAGAGCGTAGGGCGTCAGCCTCTCCCACACTACACCAAGAAAAATGCTGCGATGATGGTTGCTGCAAGCCCGCAGAGCACGGGAATCATGTTTTTGCGCACGAGCTCCTCCGGCTTTATGCCGCAGATGGCGGCGACGGGGATGACTGCCCAAGGGATGAGCGTGCCGCCGTCGACCCAGATGGTGACGATTTGCCCGAGGGAGGCGAGCACCTCCTTGTTGAGCGGCATGGCGTGGGCAAAGGTGGAGGCCGTTGCGCCCACGATGGGAAGGCCGGAGAAGCCCGAACCATCCAAGCCGGTAACGAAGCCCGCAAGCGCCTCGGCAAGCACGACGGGCACGCGCGAAACCGGCGCGTTTTGGGAGAGATATAGGCCGATATCGTTCATAATGCCCGTGGATTCCGCACCGAGCACCGCCCGCGCGCCATCCACGCTCCCTAGGAAAAAGAACGCCGCGATGAACACGACGGGCGTAAAGATATCAATGCCGAAGCCGAACCCATGCTTAATGTTGTCAATTATATCCTCAAGTGCCTGCTTCACGCCGCTCTTGAGGCAAGTGGCCGCAGCGAGGATGATGAGCGCCGTGCCACCCACGAGCGCGGTCGCGTCGCCCCCCTGCAATTTGAAAATCATCATGAGCACGATGTCGAGCGCAAAGGCCACAGGCGTCACAATAGCCATCGCCAGCGCCGCGGGTTTGGGCTTTTCGTACGTTTTCACCGTCCGCTCCACCGTGACGGGTGGCAGCTTTTTGACGTCGCGGCGGAACATGATGAACGCCACGCCTATCGTTACGACCGCCATAATCGCCCACAACGGCAAGCTGGCGCGCATCAAATCGCTCACGGAGCTGCCTGCAGCCTTGGCGGTAATGGTCGGCGCGCCCTGGATAAAATAGTCCCCCGAGAGCGCGATGCCGTGTCCGAACAAATTCATTGCCACGGCAGCCCACACGACGGGCACGCCCGCTTGCAGCACGAGCGGTAAAATGATTGCCCCCACGAGCGCCACCGCCGGCGAAGGCCAGATACAAATGGAAATAGCGAACATAATCACGCCCAAAAGCAGGAACGTGACGCTTCTGTTTTTCATGTAGCGGCTGAACGGGCGGATGATCAGTACATCCGCGCCGAGCGCCGCGAGCGCTTTTGACATGGCCGTAACGAGGGAAATGACCACGATGATGCCCCAGAACTCCATGCCGGCCCAGATGAGCGAGTTGTAGAGTGCCTGCACCCCGGCGAGCACGCTTTTCCCTGCCACTGTGCCGATGATGAGAACGCCCGCCGCGCAGGGCAGCACAATGCTGCGCCGCATGGCCATGAGTCCGAGCATAGCAACGATGAGCGCAATGTAGAGAATATGCAGTGTGCTAAGAGTCGCCAACGAATCGCCTCCTGTTCACAAGAAATCGATGATGCCACATATTATGTGGTACATTGCATGAAAGTGAAGGGATTTCCTATGGATGAGGAACGCGAAGCAACGACCGTTCAATTTTTTATGGCGAGCAAAACCGATAAGGGGTTTCGCTCTTATTTTGAAACGCTTTTTGGGGAGGCCGGCTACGGCGTAATGATCCTCAAGGGCGGACCGGGCAGCGGCAAGAGCACGCTCATGAAACGTGTGGCCCTCGCCTTGCGCTCACTGGGACACGAGGTGGAGCAGATTCCTTGCGCGAGCGACCCCAACTCACTCGACGCCGTGATTGACCGCACCGTCCGGCGCGCCATCATCGACGGCACTGCCCCGCACATGCTGGACCCCGTTTTCCCCGGCGCACGCGACGCATTGCTCCATTTGGGCGAGGCGTGGGATGAGCGTGCGCTTCGTTTGCGCGCGCCTGAGGTAATGCGCCTAACCCGCGAGGTTGACGCGTGCCACGCGCAGGCGGGGGCCTTCATCGCTGCCGCGGGCGCACTGTTGGCCAGGAGCCGCGCGCTCTCTGTGCGGCATGTGGATGAACAAGCCGTGCGCACGGCGCTCGAGGCACTCCCCTTCCCCCGAATGGCAGGGGAGGCGGAAACGGAATATCGCCTGCTAAGCGCAGTTTCCGTGGGGCGCACCGCGTTTTTTAGAGAAACCCCCGCCGCGCTGTGTAAGAGGATGATCGCCGTGGAGGATGAGTGGGGCGCCGCCGCCGATGCGCTGCTGAATGAAGCTTGGCGCCGCGCGCAGGAGGCGAAGCACTTTGCCATCCTTTGCCCCTGTTCGGTTTGTGCGGGCAAGCGCGACCACCTGCTGCTGCCGCAATCGGGCATATGCCTGAGCTGCGCCAACGCCTTCCACGACCTTGGCCCCGCCGCGGGCGAGCGCCTCGGTGGGCTTTACCGCCCCATCCCCCCGCACGAGCGGGAGGCCATGCAAAGCCTCGTCTTCCACGCGCGCACGCTCATAGAAAACGCCCAGGCTCAGGTGGGTCTTGCAAAGGACCTGCACGATGAGCTTGAGCGCATCTACGTCGCCGCTATGGATTTTTCAAAGTTTGAGCTGTTTTATGCGCGCATTCTCGCGTTCTTTAACCAATAGCTCTCAAGCGCTTATGCGGCGGTACACGCGCGTATAGAACCTCGCCGCCCACGCCCTGCCATCGCGCACGAGGAAACGCACGCGCCCGGTTAGTTTACCCTCCCGGTAAATGGTGAACCATGTGCCGCCGCAATAAACCATTTGCTCTTCGCCATTCTCGCTAAGCACTAAAAGGCTTCCTTCGCGCAGCACAACCTCCATAACAACCGGCACGCCCTCGTTGCACAGGTAGGAACCCAGGAGCATCTCCGGCTCTAAAAAATCCGTCCCCGTAGGGTGGAGCCAGCGGTGGCTCTCCTCGAGCGGGAGGCCCAGGAGCATGTTGTACATTAGAAAGCACAGCTCGTCCGCATCCGAGTCGCCCATGTTGCTCAAGGCGACGATGCCAAGGCCCTCCCCGCGAATGAGTCCGCCATGGGAGGAAACGCCATGCAAGCCGCCGGAGTGTTCGCAAAGCACATGCCCGTGGAATGTGCGCTTGTTGAGACCCAGGCAGTAAAAGGCCTGTTCCTCTTCGGGGAATGCCGCGCCGATGAGAATCTCCACGGCTTTCTCGGGGATAACCTGCACCCCGCCGAACTTGCCGCCATCGGCAAGGCACTGGTAATAGCGCGCCATGTCGTGGGCGGTGCTCTTCACACACGCGCAACCGCGAAAAGGCGGCAGGATGGACCAGGCATCATCCACAAGCAGCTTGCCATCATCGTCCTTTTCATAGAGGCGGGTGATGTTGTTGCCGGCGATTTTTGCCGCCTCGGAACCATCCAAATCGAGGATGCTGCGCGTCATGCCCAATGGGCCGAACACGCGCTCGCAGAGGAAGCGCTCAAGCTGCATACCGGCGGCCTTGTCGACAATGTAGGAGAGAATGGCATACGCCTCGTTGGAGTAGCTCATGCACTCCCCCGCCTGGCCGAGCGTAGGGTACGGCCCGGAGGCGATATAGTCGATGATTTGTTCAATCGTTTCCATTTTGTTGGGCGCGGTTTTCATGAGGTGTGTGCGCCGTTCGCTCTCCCCCCGCGCCGGCGTGTTCATGACGATGGACCACTCCAACGGCTCCATGGGCGGGATGCCTGCCGTGTGCATCGCTAGGTGGCGGCAGGTAACATCCTGCACGGGGTTCCCCGGCACGCGGAAGTTCGGAAACTACTTCACGACCGGGTCGTCAAATGAAAACCTTCCCTCCGCCTCGAGGATGGCGAGCGCGAGCGTCGTGAAGGATTTGCTCATCGAGGCTATGCCCATCACCGTGTGCGGGTCAATCTCCCGCCCCGCCTCCACATCCGCAAAACCGTAGCCCTTTTCGAAGATTACCCCTTCGCGCGAGCGGATGGCGACGCTAACGCCGGGGAGGCCTTTTTCCTCTATGTGCGCTGCAAGCGCCGCATCCAGTGCGGCAAGGTCGTACCGGTTCATCATTTTTCTCTTCTTATTGCTTTATGTCCATAATTTTTCGGAGTAGAGGCCCTTTTGCTTGAGCGCGCGGATGTTCTCCCGAACGCCGGGCATATCCTCGCGATAGGTCACGCCAAACCAGCTTTGCGAGGTTGGGATCACGCGCACGCTCGTCTCCCCGTCCAACAGCAGCTCGCACATGGCGCCGGGCAGCAGGTCTTCGTATTTGAGCGGGTTTTTTTCGAGGCCGGGGACGAGGTCGCGCGCAAAGCGACGCTCGAGCCTGTCGAACACGCCGTTGTTGAAGGCCCAGCAGTTCATGGAAACCGTCGTGCCGCGCGGGATGGGAACCTGGCTGCCATCCTCGCCGAGGTAGGCCGCGCCGTCCTGGGTTTTGACGATGCCTGTGCGCTCCTTGATATCGGTCAAATAACCGTCCTTGTCGACCACGCAGACGCCGCGGGTCACGCCGCCGTGTTCGGTCAACGTGTTTTCGACCTTATACCCGACCGCCGCGTGCCGGTTGGCGCCGTGCTCGTCCTTCAAAAAGCCGGCGAGGATGCTAAACGCCTCGGGTCCGTAATAATCGTCCGCGTTGATGACCGCGAAGGGCCTCTCGCCGATTGCCGCGCGCGCGCAGAGCACGGCGTGGGTGGTGCCAAGCGGCTTCTCGCGCCCGGCGGGAAGGGTAATCCCCGCGGGGATTTTATCCAACTCCTGATACGCGTAGCGAACTGGCGCGCGCCGGGCGAGCCTGTCCCCTACGGCGGCGCGAAAATCCGCATCGATTGCGCGCTTAATCAGCAGGATGATTTCGCCAAAGCCCGCCTGCAGCGCATCATATGCGGAAAAATCGAGGATGATATTGCCCGTTTCGTCCACCGGGTCGATCTGCTTGAGCCCGCCGTAGCGGCTGCCCATCCCGGCGGCCATGATGAGGAGCACAGGTGCTTGCATAACGCATACCTCCGCAGTTTGATGGTTTATTATAACACCAATCCGCGCGCCGCAACACCGGATGTTGGAAAACCGCGCACCTGCCGCGCGCCTATTTTTCCGTGTTCGCATCGCCCTTGCCATGCTATAATAAGGAAAAGACATGCGAAGCTGCACACATGCGGACAAGAGCATGCAAAAACACGCGGGAGGCGCACATGAGACTGTTCATCGCCATCGATCTACCGAAGTCTTTCAAGCAGGAGGTGTCGCGCATCGCCCGCCAGGTGAAGCTTTCGAGCTTCGGCGGACGCTTCGTGCCCGAGGACGCTTACCATCTCACGCTGCATTTCATTGGCGAGAGCGAGGATCTCACGGGCGCCGTTGCCGCCATGCAGCAGGCTGCGCGGGGCATCCGCCCCTTCACGCTGCACCTTGGCAAATACGCGAGCTTCGCGCGCGGCAAAGCCCGCACCGCCATCCTCGAGGTGAAGGGGCAGCTTGAGGAGCTGCGCGCGCTGCACGAATCCCTCGAGAGCGCGCTCTACGAGCGCGGCTTCCCGCGCGAGATGAAGCGCTTCACCCCGCACATCACCTTAGCCCGCTCGCTCGAGCACGACGAGCTGGCCGAGGCGGAACTCAAAGCGCTCTCGCCCAACGCGTCGATGACGGCGTTTGGCATCAGCCTCTTCGAGAGCGTTCGCATTGAGGGGCGTACGGTTTATCGCACGCTGCACAAAGAGGTTTTCTGATGGCGGCGGACGTCATCTTCGTCGTCGGCCGGGCCGGCGCGGGGAAAAGCCGCTATTTGAGGCAGCGCGCGGCCGCGCTCGCCCGCCTTGGCGCGCGGGCGTGTTACCTCGTGCCGGAGCAATTCACCTTTGAAGCGGAGCGCGCCCTTTGCCAGGAGCTTGGCGGGCTAATGGACGTGGCGGTTTTCTCCTTTACCTCCCTTGCCGAACGGGTGTTGCGCGAAACCGGCGAGCGGCGCGTGTTCCTCACGCGCCAGGGGCGGCGCATGGT
>CAYNDC010000083.1:0-6583 GCA_964396085.1 uncultured Clostridium sp.
AGGTCATCGACATGGTTCTCCCCGTTGTGGTTCTGGTCATTGCCTGCGTCGTCGGCCTGCTTTACACCGGCGGCTTCTTCGAGGGTGCCTCGGTCGTCGAAGCGTTCAGCAACACCGACTCGTTCATGGCTCTGCCTCTGGGCGGCTTCTTCGCGCTGATCTTCACGATTCTGCTCTACTTGCCCCGCAAGGTCATTACCCCCAAGGAGTTCACCGGCTGCATCGAAAACGGCGTGCACCTGATGGTTCCGGCTCTGCTGATCCTGACCTTCTCCTGGGCTCTGAGCACCGTTTGCCGTTCCCACCTGGGCGCCACCCAGTTCGTGGAAGGCTTCCGCGAGTTCATCGTCGGCGGCCACCTGCGCACATTCCTGCCGGTCGTGCTGTACCTGATCGGCACGGTCATCTCCTTCGCTACCGGAACTTCCTGGGGAACGTTCGGCATTCTGCTTCCGATGGTTGCGACGATCTTCGGCGAGCTGAACCCCTTCTCCGTGCTGTGCATCTCCGCCACGCTCGCCGGCTCCGTCACGGGCGACCACTGCTCCCCGATTTCCGAAACGGCGATCATGTCCTCCACGGCTGCGCAGGTTGACTTCATGCAGCACGTGTTGACGCAGCTCCCGTACGTTGGCGTCGTTGCAGGACTCGCGGCGGTCGGTTATATCATCGCCGGCTTCATGCCCAACCCGTACTTCGTGCTCCCGATCATCATTCTCCTCCAGTTCGGTCTGCTCTACATCATCCGCATGAACCAGAGGAAAAAAGATCCGAAGAAGGCGTAACGAAAGTAACGAAACACATTCGCCACCAAGCGGGCTCCGGCATAGACCGGGGCCCGCTTTTTCATGCAAAAACCGGCGCTCTTCAAACGCCGGCAAGTATACCAGGGGGAAAACTCAAGAGTTAACAGGTTATCACAGCATGGGATCGAGAGGCAGCGCGCTATAGTGGAGCAGAATCTCCATCTTGGGGTAAGTGCGCTTGAAGTTGCGCGTCACGCGGTTCATCACCATCTCCGCATTCTCGAAGTTTGCCAAAGGCAGCATCACAAGATACTGCGACACGCTGTAACGGGTATAAACGTCGCCCTGGCGCAGGGATTTGCCGATCACATCGCGCAGCCTTTCCATGGCCATGTTTTGCCGCGCGAGCGTGAGTTTTTTGCCATAGCCATCGAGCAAGGACAGGAGCGCGAGGTGTACAGTCTGCCCGTTGCGGCTGAGGTTGCGCGCCTGAATGCGGAAAGCATCCTTAAAAAGCTCATATTCACAATAGAATGCACCCTCTGCACGCTCGTTTTCGGCGAGCCCTGTGCGGATGATGCCAAGATCCATTTCCGTATTTTTGCTGGTGCGCACGATCTCCCGATACAGCTGCGTCAGCTTGGAGGATGGCGTGACGCCGAAATGGGAAAAGAACATTTCGGTCACGAAGTTGTAATGGCTCATCGCCTCCTGCTGGGCGCCGGTTGAAACGAGCGCCTGGATGAGCGCCAGGTGAATCTCTTCGTCGTACGGATCGATCACCGATGCGCGGCGACACATGGAAACGATGTCGTCATACCGGCCCGCCTGGGTCAGCATTTCGATGGCGCTGTGCACGGTTTGCAGATAGCGCGAGCGGTAATAAGAGCTCAGCGGCATCACCCAGCCCTCGAAGGAGGACTTGGGAAGATAATCCCCGCAGTAATACGCGAGTGCCTGCATCAGCAGCGCTAGCTTTTTTTCGCCCGTTGCGGTTTCTGCCGCGTCACAGGCGAGGATGAACTTTTCGGCGTCGATAGAAACGGGTAGATCGTTGTTCCAGGCATAGGCGCCGTTCCGGTAGAGGATGATGTTCTTGCCCGGCTCGAACTCGAGGCCGTCCAACGCCTGACGCGCGCGATGCACAATGGTCTTGAGCGTATTGGCAGGATCCCCAACCGCATGATCCTCCTCCGGCCAAATCGCTTCGATCAGGTCGTTTTGAGAAACATCCTTCATGCGGTTGGCAATGAGGAACTGGATGAGCGTCCAGACCCTTTTCGAGCGGCTGCTTTGGTCGTCAACCCGGCGCTCGCCGCAGGCGATGGAAAACTCGCCCAACATATAGATTTGTAATATCGCTCCAGCCGATTCCATTTCTGCGTCTCCATCACATTGGCATTCCCATGAGACACCATAAAAATTGTTCTTATATTTTATCGCATCGCATGGAAATTAGCAAGCTTCAAAACGACACAGGATATGGGGGGCAAACCCTGAATTTTCCATTAGATATTGGGGTTTTGTCGCTTTTTTCTGCTTTTAGGCGAAATTTAGGAAGATAAAACCAGAATTTGTAACGATTTTGTAACTGGAATGCGGTATAATGACGATAAAGACATTCAGTGTAGCGCGAGGCGAGATTGATGCGGATGGATGTAAGCAACGGGTTCATACCCTATGAAACAAAAACGAGTATTGTGAAAATAACTTCCTATGCCGACCGGCAACTTAGAGGAACGTTGTGTAACCCGTTTTTCGAGCACGAAATGCGCTTTGATAACGCAATACAATTCCTCGTTATTATGGAAGAGCTGCTCAACTCCCTGGGTTATCCGCAGCAAGCCATGGAGCGCCGCACTTTTCGCGCGGCCAAGCCGGTTTGTGAACTCGATGCCTGCTGCGACACCTGCGCTCCCGCGCTTGCCACGTTCCGCCTCAACATCCTCTTTCGGCAGAGCGCGAGCTGGCAGGGACAGCTCGTATGGGTTGAAGAGAAATGCGAAACCCAGTTTCGCAGCGTATTGGAACTGATTATGCTTATGGATAACGTACTCTCATGATGGAACACGAACTCTTAAAACTTGCTCTTGCAGCCCGCGAAGAAGGGCGCGACCATGCGATTGTGACAATCGTAAGCACAGCGGGCAGCGCGCCGCGCAAAAGCGGCAAGCTGCTTGTTTATGCGTCCGGCGAGACCTATGGCACAGTGGGCGGCGGCGCGGTTGAGCAGGAGGCCATCTCCCACGCGCTAGCTTGCATTCGGCGCGGCAAAGGCGATTATATCGAATACAATCTCGCCGCGGATTTAGAAATGGCCTGCGGCGGTAAAATGGCGCTGCTCACGGAGGTTTATCGTGCGCGCCCGCGGCTTGTTATCTGCGGCGCAGGGCATGTTGGCCTCGCGCTCGCCACTATGGCGCGTTCCGCCGGGTTTGACATCGCGCTGTTTGACGATCGTGATCCCGCAGCTTTGCCGGGCGCGCTATCGCCGCTGGACGATTTCACCCGCGTGGAAAGCTTCGAGGAAAGCCTTCGTGAGGCGGATATCCCCGCCGGCGCGTTTTTCGTAATCGTCACGCACGGGCACGCCTGCGATGCGCAAGCGCTCTTCCCCATCCTCGATAAAAAGGCTGCCTATATCGGCATGATCGGCAGTAAAAACAAGCTGCGTGCGGTTTATCAGGATCTCATCGAACGCGGCGCGCCACGGGAGATTCTTCGCACGGTATACGCGCCCATTGGCCTTGACATCGGCGGTGAGACGCCGGAGGAAATTGCAGTGGCGGTCCTCGCCGAGATGATCGCCGTGCGCTACGGCAACAAGGGAGGCCACCTGAAAAACCCCGAGCTCGTCCCGTGAAAATGCACCGCTCCTCCCACGGCACAGGCTCAAATTGCTCCCATTCGATACGATGACAAAGGCGCCGGCAAACAGCCCGGCGCCTTACTGATTGTTAGGCAATCCCGCGTAAAGGGTCGCATGGCGATCGCGATGGATTCCCCCTCAAACGCGGGATTGTCCTTGTGCAGGAGTTTCTATTTTTTCGTCTTCGGCTTGAAAATCAACGCGTTGAGCGCGCCGAAAAATACCGCCGCGGCGATGCCGCCGGCCGTGGCTGTGACGCCTCCCGTAAACGCGCCGAGAACCCCCTGCTCCTTTGCGCCTTCTATCGCTCCTTTTCCGAGCGAGTAGCCAAAGCCGGTCAGCGGCACGGTCGCCCCCGCGCCCGCCAGTTTGACCAGCGGCTCATACAGGCCAAGCCCCGTGAGCACAACGCCCGCCGTCACGAACAGCACGAGGATGCGCGCGGGGGTCAGGTTGGTGTAGCTCATCAACAGTTGGCCGATTACGCAGATTCCCCCGCCAATTACAAAGGCATAGAGATAAGTTTTATATTCCATTCCTTTATCCCCTTTCAATCACAACGCCATGCGCCACGCCGGGGATGCTTTCCCCCTGCATGCCGGAGGTGGTGCTCATGAGCGCGCCGGTCGCCATGAAAAACATGCGCTTGAAGTCCCCTTCCCGGAGGCGCTTGAGAAGATAGCCGTTGAGCGTGACGGCGCTGCACCCGCAGCCGCTGCCGCCGCAGTTGACGTTCTGATCCGGCGCGAAGATGATGTTGCCGCAATCCAGATGGCGCTCCCCCAAATCCGTTCCTTCGCGCCTGCATAGCTCCTCAAACAACTCGCTGCCCAGCTTGCCCAAATCGCCCGTCACGATGATATCGTAACGATCGGGCGAAAAGCCTGTATCCTTCAGGTGCGTAAGTAAGGTATCCGCCGCCGCCGGCGCCATCGCTGCGCCCATGTTGGCTGCGTCCTTAACGCCCAGATCCACCACACGGCCAACGATGCCGTGCGTGATATACGCCGGGTGGAGTTGCGCTTGGTTCGACCGCGCCTCGTCCGATAAAATCGTACAGGCAGCTCCGGTGACGGTGCGCTGCGCGGTCGGGACCGCCTGCGTGCCCATCTCCAACGGCATCCTATACTGGCGCTCCGCCGTGCAGAAATGGCTGGCAGCCGCACACGCGACATGCGCGGCGAATCCCCCGTCCATGAGCATCGCGCCCATGAGCAGCGATTCGGACATGGTTGAGCACGCGCTATACAGCCCAATGAAGGGAATGCCCAGCTTGCGCGCGGCGAAGTTGGCTGTGATAATTTGGTTGAGAAGATCGCCCCCAAGCAGAAGGTCAACATCGCCCACAGCGAGGCCCGCCTTGGCGATTGCCTGCTCCATCACATGTTCAAACATCTTGCGTTCGGCAAGTTCCCAGGTTTTCTCACCCCAGGTATCGTCCTCGAGAACCGTATCGAAATATTTGCCCAGCGGACCTTCCCCTTCGATTTGGCTCACAACCGTATCCGCCGCAATAATGCGCGGCGGGTTTGAAAACACCACCGTCCGGCGGCCGATGCATTTGGCGCGCATACTTTTTTCCTCCTAAAACAACAGAGAAAGCAAGCCGACGATGATCGAAGTGCTGATCCCGTACACGAGCACGGGTCCGGCGATGGAAAAGAGCTTCGCGCCAAGGCCCAGCACGAAGCCCTCGGGGCGGTATTCCATCGCAGGCGATACGATGGAGTTTGCAAAGCCCGTGATGGGCACCACGGAACCTGCGCCTGCCCATGCGCCGATGCGATCATAGATGCCTACGCCCGTGAGCGTCGCGCCGATAAAGACCATCACGATCGCCGTAAACGCAGCGACCTCTTTTTCCTCCAGGCCCAAACGCAGCCGCGCAAAATCGCGAAAAAGCTGTCCGATGCAGCAAATCAGCCCGCCCGACACAAAAGCCTGAATGCACTGCGGCAGCACGCGGCTCTTTGGCGCGCGCTCAGAAACGAGCGCCTGGTATTCGCTCTCTTTTTTTGTGGCAGGCTTATTACTTGTCATTGTCAGGCTCCTTATCCGTGCCGGTTCGCGGGTTAGCCGGCGTGAAGCGTTGTTCCCGGTCCATGGGGTTGAGCGTGCCGGCGTTTAATAGCGTGATGTCGGGCATTGGCACCGAGTAATATTTTTCATCGTGCATAGAAAGCCTCCACGAGCACGAACCGCGCCCCGCTCATGCCCTCTTGTGCGCCGGGCGCGAAGAACGTTTTATATACGAGCAGACTCATGAGCGCCAGCAGCACCGTAAACAATATGATATACGTGATTTTTCTTGCCGTAAGCATGCTTGCCTCCCTTTTGTTGTTGCATTTAGCATGCGCACGCCGCACCTGTTTTATGAAGAGGCGCTTCGTGAAGAATCCGTTTTTGCGCGAATGATTCAAAATTGCCAAACGCATACAGTTTTCGATGTATGCTGTGCTCGTTCAAGGCCGCCGGGCGCTTGCGTGCGCGCAAAAAAGGGAAGCGGCACAGCATGCCGCTTCTCTTTGAGCCGTTGATGAAGTTGCACCAGGGCGATTTCGGATCGCTGCTTATTTCTTGCTCACAGCGCCGAACTTGCACGAGGTCATGCAGGCGCCGCATTTGATGCACTTGGACTGGTCGATGACATACGGCGTCTTGGGCGCGCCCGAGATGCAGTTGACCGGGCAGTTGCGCGCGCACAGGCTGCAGGCCTTGCACTTGTCAGGATCGATCACATAGCGCAGGAGATTCTTGCACACGCCTGAGGGGCAGCGCTTCTCGCGGATGTGCGCCTCGTACTCATCCCGGAAATAGCGGATGGTGGAGAGTACCGGGTTGGGCGCGGTTTGCCCAAGGCCGCAAAGTGCCGTGGCCTTGATGTTGCGGGCGAGCTTCTCAAGCTTCTCTAAATCGCCCTCCTCGCCTTTGCCGTCCAAGCTGAGGAGGGCGTGATCCGCAGTGCCGA
>CAYNDC010000084.1:0-3115 GCA_964396085.1 uncultured Clostridium sp.
TGGCGATGAGGTGCAAACGCGCTTTCGCCCCGGCTACTTCCCCTTCACAGAACCATCGGCGGAGATCGACATCTCCTGCACGATCTGCCGGGGAAAGGGCTGCCGCGTGTGCAAGGGCACCGGTTGGCTGGAGATTATGGGTTGCGGCATCACCAATCCGCACGAGTTGGAAAACTGCGGCCTCGACCCCCACGAGTGGAGCGCCTTTGCCTTTGGCCTGGGTGTGGACCGCGTGGCGAGCCTCAAATACGGAATTACGGACATCCGCCTGCAATATGAGAACGATGCCCGCTTCCTGGGCCAGTTCTAAGGAGGGAAATACGCATGAAACTGCCGCTTAGTTGGATCAAAGATTATGTCACTTGGAACGTCACGCCCGAGGAGTTTGTGGGGAAGCTCATGTGGCGCGGCTTTGAGGTTTCCCAAATCGAGGAGTCGATGAAGGGGATCACGAACGTGGTCGTCGGTAAAATCGCGGGCATTGCGCGCCATGAAAACAGCGACCATCTGCTCGTTTGCACGATTGATGCAGGCGGGAAGGAACCCATTAGCATCGTCACCGGTGCGTCAAACGTATTTGAGGGGGCGCTCGTGCCCGTGGCGCTCGACGGGGCGACGCTTGCGGGCGGCATTGAAATCCACTCCACGATCATGCGCGGAGTTCCCAGCGCGGGCATGCTCTGCTCGGGCAAGGAGCTGGGGTTGAGCGAGGCGGATTATCCGGGCGCAGAGGTGAACGGCATCATGATCCTTCACGAGGAGCACCCGCTGGGGCAGGAGATCAAAGCGGCGCTGGGCCTCGCTGAAACCGTGTTCACCATCGAGCTTACGCCCAACCGTGCGGATTGCCAAAGCGTCATCGGCATGTGCCGCGAGATTGCGGCAGCGCTGGGGCAAACCTTCCGCGAGCCGGAAATCAGGCGCGCCGAGGGGGAGGGCCATGCGGCGGATTACGCTTGCGTGAGCGTTCTCAACCCCGAGCTATGCCCGCGCTATTGTGCGCGCGTGGTGACGGATCTCCACATTGCCCCCTCGCCCGCATGGATGCAAAGGCGCCTCGCCGCCTGCGGCATGAGGCCGATCAACAACATCGTGGATATCACCAACTACGTGTTGCTCGAGTATGGCCATCCCATGCATGCCTTCGATCTCGCATGTGTCGCAAACGGCCACATCG
The DNA here is from genome assembly GCA_964396085.1 of uncultured Clostridium sp. Taxonomy (GTDB): domain Bacteria; phylum Bacillota; class Clostridia; order Christensenellales; family CAG-138; genus Phil1. The sequence goes on from CAYNDC010000084.1 coordinate 1,178, forward strand.
TCGTGCGAAACGCGAAGGAAGACGAAATTGTGACGACGCTCGATGGCAAGCAGCGCCCCGTAACCCCCGAAATGCTGCTCATCGCGGACCCTGAAAAGGGCGTGGGCATCGCGGGCGTCATGGGCGGGCTCAACTCCGAAATCACCGAAAACACTAAGGCCACGCTTTTTGAAGCAGCCGTGTTTAAGGGCAGCAACATCCGCGCGACCACGCGCGTGCTGCGCCACTCGACAGATGCCGCCGCCCGCTTCATCAAGGGCGTGGAGCCGGTCAACGCCATGCTCGCGCTTGAGCGCGCGGTGGAGCTCGTCGCCGAACTTGGCGCGGGCAAGGTCGTGGGGGAGACCATCGATGTATGTGCTGTGGATACGGCCGAGCGCGTCATCGAGGTGGATAGTGCGCACGTCAACCGCATTCTCAACACCTGCATTCCCGCCGGGGACATGGTGAATATGCTCGCTACCATCGGCATTGCGGCCAAAGCACAGGGGGATATGCTCAGCGTGCGCGTGCCCCACTACCGCGTGGATATCGAAAGCAGCATCGAGGCGGCCTGGGACATTGCCGAGGAGATCGCGCGCATCTACGGCTACTATAACATCGAGCCCAAGCTCATGGAGGGCAGCACCTTCACGGGCAAAGTGGGCGAGGCGTTCGCGGATGAGGATATGCTCAAAGACCTGCTTGTGGCGCAGGGCTTTTACGAAATGTACAACTACAACTTCACAGGTCCCGCCGCACTCGAGGCGCTGCGCATCCCCCAAGGGGACGAAAAGCGCCTTGCGGTCGCGCTCCTCAACCCCTTTGGCGAGGATCAAAGCCTTATGCGCACGACCCTTCTGCCGGGCATGCTCGCATCCCTCGCGCACAACCTCTCGCATAAAACAGGCTTTTCGCACTTTTTCGAGGTGGGCAACTGCCACTTCGACAACAACGAGGATCTGCCAGAGGAGCGCAAGCTCTTAGGCGTGCTCACGGCGGACGAAGACGATGATTTCTTTACCTTGAAAGGCCTTCTGGAGGAGGTCGCCTCGCGCATGCAAATCGCCCTCGATGTTAAAGAGGGCGGCGGGGAGTATTTCCAGCCCGGGCGGCGCGGCGTCGTGTATGCCGGCGGCGAGGCTGTGGGCGAAATGGGCGCGCTGCATCCGGCGGTTTGCAAGGCCTTTGAGATCGACCGCCCCGCGTATTATGCGGAAATCAATATGGCAAAGCTTTTGCGGCATAAAGGCCCCACGCCCACCTATCAGGCGTTGCCCAAATTCCCCAAGGTAGAGCGGGACATCGCCGTGCTTGTGGACGAGGCGGTGAGCGCCAGGCAAGCGCAGGAGGTCATCGCCCAGACGCGCCTTAAAGTGCTGCTCGAGGATATCGTCCTCTTCGACGTGTACCGTGGAGCAGGCATCCCCGCAGGGAAGAAGAGCATGGCCTTCTCCTTCACGCTGCGCGCCGAAGATCACACGCTTGCCGATGAGGAAATCCAAGCGGCAATGGCACTGGTTGTGCGCGCGCTCCAGGCGCGGCTCAAGGCGGAACTCAGGGGATAGGGGAGCGACAAGCAAAACGATTGCATGGTTCAGGGCGGCTTCTACCTGTTACGGTGGAAGCCGTTTTTCCTTGTGCAGCAGAATTTCCGCGTTGATTTGCGCGCCGACCAGCAGTACAAAGCTCGTAAGATACAGCCAGACGAGCAAAATCATCACCCCGCCGAGGCTGCCGTAGAAGCGTGCGTAGTTGGCGAAGCGGTCCACATAGATGGAGAAGCCAAGCGATGAAAACGCCCAGGCGACGCTCGCAAAGGCCGCGCCCGGCAGCGCCTGGACAAAGCGCAGGCGGCGACTGGGAAGCACGGTGTAGAGCAGCGAGAAGAGTAGCACCAGCAGCACTGAGGGCAGCAGAAAGCGCAGCGCCTGCAAAAGCCGAATCAGAGCATCGGGG
>CAYNDC010000084.1:3125-6553 GCA_964396085.1 uncultured Clostridium sp.
TGCTTGAGTTCGCTTTGCTTGTTGCTGCGGCGGCTCTTCTGAGCAGCGCGTTTCCAAAAACGACCGCAGCGGCCTCAACCATGATGGCAAACGCCAATAGCGGCACAAACAGCAAAGACGCCGCGCGTGTGCGCGCATACCCGCGCGTTTGCGTCACGCCGGAGGCCTTATTGAACCCGTGCGCGAGCGTCACAAAGCCGCCAGAGGCGGTCCAGAGCGTGACCAGCGCGCTCAATGAAAGGATGTTGGGCCGGTTCGCCGCAGCAATTTCATAGAGCGTGTCGCGCACGAGCCGCAGCGCCGCAGCGGGCACGACGGAGGCAAGCTCCCCGAGCGCCTGCTCGAGCGTGATTGGCGTGTAGGTCGCAAGCGTCGCTAGGAAGAGCAGAAACGGAAAGAACGAGAGCAGAAGATGGTAGGCAAACTGCGCGCCCAGCGCCGGCACATCATCGGCCCGGATGCGCCGAACAATCCTTTTTACAAAATCGATCGCCTTTGCCATTCTCCTAATATGCGCCGGAGTGAGCAAAAACTTGATAAGGTACGTCGGCGGCATAGCAGATGAAAAAACGGCCTGTTAAGGCGCAGGCCGTTTGGATGTTCAGCTTTTTCAAGCGCGATCATTCCATTGTAATGTTGCCGGAAACCGTCTCAAGCTTGAACTGCACCGCGCCGTCCCCATAGATATAGCGGTCGCTTTGGTTGGAAACCGGCAGGGTTCCGCTTGAGAAGCGGCCGGAAACCGTGTCCACATCGGCGGTAAAACCATAGTCTCCGTCCCGTATCAACCTGATTTCGCCGGAGACCGTTTCCGCGCGCACACCGCCGCTGGCGGGGGCAAGTGTTGCCTCGATGCGGCCGGAGACGGAGCCCAGGTCGTACTCGTGGAAGGTGCCGCCGATGTCGATTGTGCCTGAAACGCTCTGTACAATGAATTTTTCCCCCGCGCAGGAGGCTGCCTCGATGCCGCCCGATACGCTTTCCAGGCGCAGCGTACCCGCGCTCAAATCCAAGACGTGCATTGAGCCCGAGACCGTGGAGAACGTCGCCTCCCCAAGCGCAAGCCCGCTCGCCTCAAGCGAGTTGGAAACGCAGTTGAGCGCAAGTGCGAGATTTCCCTCGAGCAGGGACGCCGGGATGTAGAGCGTCAGCCTTTTCTGAGGCATTTTTTTCGCGTTGAACAGGTCGCTCCAGTCGATGTTCTTCCAGAAGGAGGAGTCGCAAAAGCGAATGGTCAGCTTGTTGTCGGCAACCCGGTAGCGCAGCGCATACCTTTGGGACACGGTGCCGCCCGCGCTCTCCGTGAAGCGGATGTCCGTTACGCCGGCGGGAGCGGGGAGCACATCGACGTGACCGGCAATCCAGTTGACTTCGATGGCGCTGATGTTTTGCGCAACAACCGCATAGTCGCCCGCTTCAACGTAGGCATTATCAAAGCCGTCGTCATCCTCAAACCGGAAGTTGCCTCGGATCAGGCCGCCGGTATTCCCATCTCGAACCGTGTCCAGAAGTTTGAAAAGAATACCGTCGCCCGCAAAGAGCTGCCTGGTGATGCGCGTGGCGATCAGGCCGCTCATGAGCACGAGCAGGAGGATCGTCGAGCAGATGACGATGGCGATTACGGCGAGCGTGGAGAGGCCGCGCTTGCGCGGCTCCTGCGCCGGCGGCGCGTAGCTCTGTGCCGGAGGCTCATAAGAGGCGCCTTGCACGCCGGCATCCTGCCGCAGGGAATCGATGAGGCCGCTCACATCCCCAATGCCCGTGATGGCTGTGCGATAGGCATCCTCCAGGCTCATGCCGTCCGCGACGTGGTCGTGGTAGCGCTCGATGACGTTGATGATCATCTCCTCCTGCAAATCGCGCGCCTTGCGGGTTTTCGGCGCGCCCGCAAAAAGGCCTTCAATGTGTTTCCTGATCCTGTTTTCCATATTCAGTAACCCTCCGTTGCGGTAAGTTCGTCAATCATCTGCCGCGCTTCCGCCCATTCGCGGCGCAGCGCGCGCAGCGTGCGCCGCCCGGAATCCGTAATGGCGTAGTAGCGTCGCCGAGCGCCCGTGGTTTCGTCACCCCAATAGGCGGTGATGGCGCCGCTTTCCTCTAAGCGCTTGAAGGCCGTATAAAGCGTTGCCTCCTTGAATTCGTATCGCCCCCCGGTCTTGCGTTCGATGGCTTTGTTGATCTCGTAGCCGTAGCTGTCCCTCGCCGCGAGCCGCGCTAATATGATGGTATCCGTATGGCCGCGGATAATATCCGACGCGATGGACAAAATGATCACCTCCGATATACTTCCATTTACACTATATAGCATATGCAAATATACTTCGTCTGTCAATGTATTTTTTTAATTGATGGATCCATTGCCCCCAAAGCCCTGCCGCGCTATAATGTTCAAAACGAAGGGGAGGTTTTCATGCCCCAGTTCACCGTGCGCGGCATCGTTACGCGCTATGCGGATTACCGCGAGAGCGACCGGATATTAACCTTGCTTACCTGCGAGCTGGGCCTCGTGAGCGTGAAGGCGCGCGGCTGCCGCAAGGCCAAAAGCCCTCTGTTGAGCGTGAGCGAGCTGTTCGTTTACGGGGAGTTCGTGCTCTATAAAAACGGGGATAAATACACGCTCGATTCCGCCTTAGCGCAGGAGAGCTTCTATTCGTTGCGCGAGGATGTGACGCGTTTTGGCGCGGGCTCCTATATGCTCTCCATCATCAACGAATGCGCGCTGGAGGGGGAACGGGCGGATGCGCTGCTCTCCCTTTTACTCTATGCGCTCACCTACACCGCCTATGGCGAATGCGACCCCTGCGACATGGCGCTTTCCTTTGCGGCGCGCGCGCTGGCGCTCATGGGCTTTCGGCCGGCCATCACACGCTGCGCCGTTTGCGGGGCCGATGTGCGCACCCTCTCCCGCATCCGCTTCTCAGGGGATGCGGGCGGCGCGTTGTGCGCAAACTGTACGGGGGACGCGCGGGGGGACATCGAGCTTTCGCCGCTCGCGCTTGAGGCGCTGCGCCGGATCCTCGCCCTTTCGGATGTGGAGATGAAAAAGATCGTCCTTCCTGCACGCGTGCGCGCCGAGCTCAAGGTGGCGGTCAACCTCTATGCCGAGCACATCCTCGAGCGCAGGCTCAAGGCTTTTGACTGCCTCTAGGACGCATTGGCGCTCAACTGTGTCTCAAAAGCAAAAAATGCCGTAATATCTGAAAAAACCGTTGCGCCTATGGGGGTGTAATAGTATAATATTTTGGTGTCCGTCCGGCGGACAAGCAGGATAAAACATTATGTTTAGATATGGAGGAAGTTCGAATGTCAAAGAAATTTGTGTACCTGTTCAGCGAGGGCAACGCCAAGATGCGCGACCTGCTGGGCGGCAAGGGGGCCAACCTGGCCGAGATGACCGGGCTTGGTATGCCTGTTCCCCAGGGCTTTAC
>CAYNDC010000085.1:0-6482 GCA_964396085.1 uncultured Clostridium sp.
CACCTCCCGGACGGGATCGCCCGTGAGGGACACGCGTATGGTTTCCCCGATGCCGTCGAGCAGCAGCGCGCCGATGCCGGCTGCGGATTTGATGATGGCCATCTCCCCGCCTCCCGCCTCCGTCACGCCCACATGCAGCGGAAAATCACAGGAAGCCGCAAGCAGGCGATATGCCGCAAGAGTATCCCGCACGGATGAGGACTTGGCGGAGAGGACGATGTTTTCTCGAAAACCCGCCCGCTCGAGCAGCCGCACGTGATGGAGCGCGCTCTCCACGAGCGCCTCGGGCACGGGCGCGCCGTATTTCGCGAGCAGTTCCGGCTCGAGCGAGCCCGCGTTCACGCCGATGCGGATGGGAACGCCATGCGCGGACGCACTATCTGCCACGCGCTTGACGCGTTCATACGGACCGATGTTGCCTGGGTTGATGCGCAGCTTGTCCACACCGTTTTCGATGCATTGAATGGCGAGTTGATAGTCGAAGTGGATATCCGCCACGAGCGCGGCGCGCGCACGCGCCCGAAGGGCTGGCACGGCCGCGGCATCCGCCGCATCCAGCACCGCAAAACGCACGATTTCGCAGCCCGCCGCCTCGAGGCGCGCGATCTGCTCTACTGTTTGCTCAACATCCTTCGTGCGGGTGTTGGTCATAGACTGCACGCTAATCGGCGCGCCGCCCCCGATGGCAACGCTCCCCACCCGCACCTGGCGCGATCCGCGCCCCATATCAGCCCCTAAAGAGCGACGCAATGTCGCCGATGGAAAGATAGATGATCAGTCCCATCAAAAGCACGATGCCCACGAAATGCACGATGCCTTCCTTCTCCGGCGGCAAGGGCTTTCTACGGATGGCCTCAAGCGCAACGAACACGAGGCGTCCCCCGTCGAGCGCCGGCAGGGGCAGCAGGTTGAAGATGCCAAGGTTCGCGCTGATCAGCACGGCGATCTGCGCAAGACGGCTCACGCTCTCGCGCGCGGCGTCGGAGATCAGCGCCACGATGCCCACCGGCCCCATGACATCCCCGCGTTGGACCTCGCCGCGGAAGAGCATCCCAAAGAAGGTGAACAGGCTTTTGATCATCTCCCAGATATATTGGAACGAGCTTTTCAAAGCGTCGAAAAAGCCTAATTTCTCATACACCGGGATGGCGCCGATCTGTATGCCGATCATGTTGCGCCCCTCCGCCGCGTTATACAAGCCCGTGAGGGTGAAGCTCTTCTCAACCCCGTCCCGCGTAGCGGTGATGGTGCAGGTGTCGTTTTGCGCGGCCCCGATGAGCGCCGAGAGGGAGTCGATTTGGTTATACTGTTCGAGCGTTTGTCCATCCACGGCAATAATAACATCCCCCGGGAGCATGCCGGCTGCTTGGGCAGGCGAGTTCTCGTAGGAAAAGCTTCCGATGGACGGGATATAGTCGACCGTGACGCCCAGGGTCATGAGGACCACAACAGCGAGGACGATGGCGGTCAAAATGTTCATTAACGCGCCTGAAACGAGCACGACCGCGCGCTTCCAGGGCTTTTGCGAACCAAAGGCCCGGCCGTCCCCGGTCTCCTCGTCCTCCCCGTAAAAGCGGCACATGCCGCCCACCGGGAAGGCGCGCAGGGAAAAGAGGACGCCATTTTTCTCCTTCTTGAGGATAGCCGGCCCCATTCCCACAGCAAACTCGACGATGCCAAACCCCAACAGCTTGCCGCTGATGAAATGGCCAAGCTCGTGCAGCGTCACAAAGATGCTCAGGATTACGAGGCTGATGATGATATACAGGACGGTGCTCATCCTTCTGCTACGCTCCTTCTAAAAACATGTTCCCGCGCGAACCGGTCTGCCGCGCGGATGGATTTGATGGTATCCGCTTCTCCTGCGGGTACGTTGTTGAGAGCATCCTCAACCAAGGCGGGTATCTGCAAAAAACCGATGCGGCCTGCCAGGAACAGTTCCCCTGCCGCTTCGTTTGCCGCGCTGTAGACGCATGGGGCGAGCCCGCCCGCGCGAAGCGCCGCATACGCGAGGGTGAGCGCGGGAAACCGCGCATCGTCCGGCCGTTCGAAGGTGAGGCCGGAGAGCCCCGTCAAATCCAGCGCGCCAAACGCGCTTTGCGTGCGCGCGGGGTAGGTGAGCGCATAGCGAATCGCCAGACGCATATCAGGCGCGCTCAGCTGCGCGATGACGGAGGAATCCCTGTATTCCACCAGCGCGTGCACCACGGATTGCGGGTGGATGAGGACATCAATCTCCCCCGCGCCAAAGCCGAACAGGTGCGCGGCTTCGATGACTTCAAGCCCCTTGTTAAACAGAGTCGCCGAATCGAGCGTGACCTTCGCGCCCATCTTCCAGGTGGGGTGGCGCATCGCTTCGGTCGGCGTCACGCACGCGAGCTCCTCTTTTGGATAGGTGCGAAACGGACCGCCCGAAGCCGTGAGGATTAACTTTTTAACATCCTCCCGCCGGCCCGCGGCCAGGCACTGAAAGAGCGCAGCCTGCTCGCTGTCCACCGGAATGATCTCTCCGCCGCCCTCATCCTGCGCGCGCTCGACGAGCGCTTTGGCGCACACGACGCTCTCTTTGTTGGCGAGGGCGACGCGTTTGCCCGCACGCAGCGCCGCGACGAGCGGCGCGGTGCCCGCAAAGCCCGAAATCCCGTGAACGACGGCATCCACCTGTGAAAAGGTGGCGGCTACCTCTCCGGCATCCGCACCGCAGTAGAGGCGCGTGCCATCGGGGAGTTTCCCTTCTAGAAAGCGCGCTGCCTTCTGCTGCTCCACGCACACGAGCGAGGGATGAAATTCCTGCGCCTGTTCGAGCAAAAGCGCCGCGTTCTTGCGTGCGCACAGCACCGTGACGCAACCCTCTTCCCCGAGGGTGCGTGCCACGTCTAGCGCCTGTGTGCCGATGGAGCCCGTGCTCCCGAGTATCGCGATGCGTTTCATGGGAATATTATACACCTACTAATGCGGCCATAGGGTGAACACCGCGTAAATTAACGGTGCGCAGAAGAGCGTGCTGTCAAGCCGATCCATCATGCCGCCGTGGCCGGGGAAAATAGAACCGTAATCCTTTACGCCGGTATAGCGCTTGATGGCGGAGGCGAACAGGTCGCCGAATTGCCCCAGCGCGCCGCAAGCAAGTCCCAACGCGAGCAAGACCCAAAGCGGCATGCCCGCATCGTATATGCCTTGCAATAGGTATGCCAACAGTCCCCCGAGCATGCCCCCCAGGAGACCGCCCACACCGCCGGCAACCGTTTTGTTGGGGCTCAGTTCCGGGCAGAGCTTGCGGCTGCCCAGAGTTACGCCGAGAAAATACGCCAAAGTATCCCCGATGAGCGGCATGGCAAACGCTGCAAACAGCCCCACGCGGCTAAAGGCGAAATCTCCGCTTTGGGCGATGCGCATGAGCAAAACGAAAAATACGAGCGGATAGACCATCACGGCCAGAGTGATGAGGGCATCCCCCGTGTCCCGGTTGCGGTTGAGGACGCGCTCCGCGCATATGGCAAGAACGCAAGCGAGCCAGAGCAACACGACAGAATCTGCCCCCAAAAGCCGGTAAACGGGAAAAAAGGCCGCTGCAAACACATACGCGGGGTGGATGAAAAGCTTGTGCCCGCTCTGGCCCAGGGCATGTTTGAGCTCATACGCGCACAGAAGCGCCGCAAGGCTGAACACCACGCACTGATACCAGCCGCCCAACAAGAGCACGGAGAAGAACAGCAGCGCCAGGACAACGCCGACCAACACACGCCTCATCATTTCATGCGTCCTCCAGGCCGCCGTAACGCCTGCTGCGTCCGGCGAAATCGGCGAGCGCCGCCCGGTAGAGCTCATCGGTAAAATCGGGCCAGTAAACCTTGCAAAACGCGAGTTCCGCATAGGCCAGCTGCACGAGCATGAAGTTGGAGAGGCGCTCTTCGCCGCCCGTGCGGATGAGAAGATCCACATCGGGAAGGCCGGGAACCCAGAGCCGGTCCGCAAGCGCCTGTTCATCGATTTGGTCGAGGGTGAGCGCGCCTGTGCTGACATCCGCCGCAATCAGCCGTGCCGCGCGCGCAAGCTCTGCCCGGCTGCCGTAGTTAAGGGCGATGTTGAGCCGAAGGCCCGTGTTGCCGGCCGTCTTTTCCGCCGCGTTTTGGCAGGCGCGGGAGACGGTCTCGGGGAGGCCCTCCAGATCGCCCATGGCGGTGATGCGCACGTTGTTGCGGTGCAAATCCTCCACCTCGGCGGTAAAATAATCCATAAAAATGGAAAAAAGCGTATCCACCTCGCGCCGCGGACGCTTCCAGTTCTCCGTGGAAAAAGCGTAGAGCGACAGCGCCTCGATGCCAAGGTCCGAGCTAAGGCGAATGATGCCGCGCAAGCGCTCCGTGCCTGCGCGGTGTCCCATCGCGCGCGGAAGCCCGCGCGCGGCAGCCCAGCGCCCGTTGCCATCCATGATGATGCCCACGTGCCGCGGCAGCGGCCGGCTCGCTTGTTCGAACTCGCTCAGGTTAGCCCTCCCCCTTCCGGCACATAATCAACATCCGTCTTAAAGACGGCGTAGGTAAGTTCTATAATAGATTCGCCCGCAGGTCGCACGCGCACCACGCGCTTTTGGTTCCCCGCAACGCCTTTTCGGCTGGAAACCTGTGCGCAGGCGACATCGTACCCCTCTCGGGCGAGTATTTCCATTGCGGTGTTGAGTTCATACCCCAGAACGTCGGTCAAACCTTCATGATCTCCTTTTCCTTATCGGCAAGGGTCACTTCGATTTCCTTGATAACGGCGTCCGTCTGCTTCTGGATCTGATCCTCGAGCTTTTTGAGATCGTCCTCTGTGATTTCGCACGCCTTCTGAGCCTTTTTAGCCTGCTCAAGCGCGTCTCTGCGGATGTTGCGCGCGGCAACCTTCGCCTCCTCGCCCATCTTCTTGACCGTTTTCACAAGGTCGCGGCGGCGCTCCTCGGTAAGCTCGGGGAACACCAGGCGGATGTATTTGCCGTCATTGCCGGGGTTGATGCCAAGGTCGCTCTTTTGAATGGCCTTCTCAATGGCCGAGAGCATCGAGGGATCATAGGGAGCGATGAGAAGCTGGCGCGCCTCCGGCGAGGAAATGTTGCCGGTTTGATTGATGGGCGTAGGCGTTCCGTAATAATCGACCAGAATGCGATCCAGCACCTGCGGATTGGCACGGCCGGCGCGCAAGGTGGAAAGCTCCCGTTTGAGGGAGGCGACTGTTTTCGTCATTTTGTCCTTTGCAAAATCCAGTGCGTCCATGCGAGACCTCCTGTTTTAGATATTCCGCTTTTTATTGTATCTAACCCGGGCCGCTTAGTCAATCAGCGTTCCCGCGTCTCCGCCCGAAGCAACTCTCAAAAGCGCGCCCTCCTCGCAAACGGCGAACACGAGGATGGGAATGCGCCTCTCCCGGCACAGCGTGATGGCGGTGATATCCGCCACCTGCAGGTCGCGCGCAATCACCTCATCGTAGGAGAGGTGATCATAGCGCACGGCGCACGCGTCAACCTTCGGGTCCGCACTGTACACGCCGTCCACATTCTTTGCCAGCAGCAGCGCATCGGCGCGGATTTGGGCCGCCTTGAGGGCGGCTGCGGTATCGGTCGAAAAGAAGGGGTGCCCCGTGCCCGCAGCAAAGATAGCGACCTGCCCGGCAGCGAAGGCCTCCTCTGCCCGCCCGGCGGTGAATGCATCGCATACGCGCTCCATGGGCGTTTCGCTCAAGACCTTACAGGGAACGCCCGCCTCGAGCAAAGCGGATTCCATCGCGAGCGAGTTGATGACAGTCGCGAGCATGCCCATCTGATCCGCACGGTTGCGGTCCATAGAGCCGCTGCTCCGGCCGCGCCAGATGTTGCCGCCGCCCAGCGTCACGCCGACCTCGATGCCCGCCTCATGCAACAGCTTAATCTCCCGCGCGACCGTCTGCACCCGGCTAAAATCGATCACATCCGCTCCGCCCAGCGCCTCGCCGCTCAGCTTTAGGGAAATACGCTTGTACTTTGGCATAAACAAACCCTCCAATCGACGAAAAAATGACAATTAACGATACACAATGATCATGCAAATGAGTATAAAAAAGGGAACACGGAACCGTGTTCCCTTTCGCGTTGATTACTTGCTAAGCTGGCCCATGACCTCGCATGCGAAGTCGTCTTCCCTCTTTTGGAGGCCCTCGCCCATCTCGTAGCGCACGAAGCGGCGCACGCTGATCTTCTCGCCAATCTTGGCCGTCGCGGCGCTGACCATCTGGCCGACCGTGACCTCGGGGTCCTTCACGAAGGGCTGCTCGAGCAGGCACACTTCTTTATAGTATTTTTCGATCCTGCCCTCGACCATTTTATCGATGATGGCCACGGGCTTGCTTTTTAGCTTCTCGTCATTCATCGCCTGCTCGCGCAGGATGGTCTTCTCGTGCTCGATCTCGGCCTGGTTCACCTCTTCCTTGCCGATGTAGGTCGGCTTGGAGGCCGCGATATGCATCGCGAT